>JACNJG010000064.1 GCA_014382685.1 Candidatus Cloacimonadota bacterium | reverse complement strand
CCAGATATTGGTGCGTAACGCATATTTTTTATATCTCTTTCCTTCGAAGATCGGGCTATTATCGGTTAAGATCGCAAGTATTGGTGCCAGAAAGCAGGCGACTTGAAATTTTTTGGTATAGTCTTCCTCGGTTAAGTAGTCGAGCGTCAGTTGGGTCGATGCAGTTCCCTTCATCATATTGAGTGCATACCTACCCTTTTGAGCTAGATAATCTGACATAAACACATATCGCTGTTTGGGGATGAACGATATTTCTTCGATCTTTGAATGAGGTTGATATCCCAGAGCAACAAGAAGCTGGTGCTGGTCTGCGAGCCATGGTACAAGATCAAAAACAAAATTCTTATAGATCTGCTCCATCTCAGATAGAGTGGAAGTATGCTGGGTGCTAAGTTCGATTTGTGCGCCGGGTTCCAGTGTTATGGTCGAGCCATCCTTTTCCAGTCCGATAAGATCATCACCTTCAAAACTGCCAGTCCATCCTTTTTGCAATAAATAATTTAACAGATCGCGAATACCATCTTTACTATTTTCATCATAATGTACTGCAGAAAGATAATTTTCTCGCACTACAAAATGCTCGAATTCAGCTCCGATCTTCAGATTATCATGTGTCTTTTCCTGTCTGTGGAAATATTCCACTATTCTGTCGATCTGTTTATTATAATTCATTCCACACCCAGCATTCGAATTATAAAGGCATATCGCTCTGCGATGTCTTCATATTGTGCATATCTTCCTGAACCGCCATAATGTCCAGCCATGTTCGTTTTCAGAATGAGCACATTATCATCTGTTTTCATATCACGCACTTTTGCCACCCATCGAAGGGGCTGCCAGTATCGTACCCGGCTGTCATGATAGCCGGCAGTGAGCATCATGTTCGGGTATGCCTGCTCTTTGATGTTCCGATATGTATCCCAGGATAGCAGGTAATCAAAGTATTCTTTCTCGTATGGATTTCCCAGTTCATCATAATGATATTTTGTGCCCGAAGCTGTTGAATCTATCAGAACGGTGAGTTTATCCATTGATGGCACATCAGCGACAATCACTCCAAAAAGATCAGGACACCAATTTGCGATAACTCCCATAATCATGCCTCCGGCGCTTGCACCAAAAGCTGCCAGTTTCTCTGGGCTTGTATATTCATTTTGTATCAAAAATTCGGCACAGGCAATATAATCGAGAAATGTATTTTTCTTATTCAGCAATTTACCTTGTTCGTACCACTGCTCGCCTTTTTCTCTTCCGCCGCGCACATGAGCGATCGCATACACAAATCCCCTATCCAGCAAACTTATCCGGCTACGGGAAAATCCGGCAGTTCTGCTGTTCCCATACGCTCCATAGGCATGAAGATACAAGGGATTAGTTCCATCTTTCTTGAACATATCCTTTTTGTACACCAGCGAAATGGGAACTATAACTCCATCGTGAGAAGTAGCATAAACCTGTTCGGACTGATACTCATCAGGATCGAACACGCCTATCACTTCGTAGCGTTTGAGAAGTTTTCTTTCTTGTGATCTCATATTATATGCATATACGGAAGAAGGTGTGGTGAGCGAAGAATATGAGAAGTACAAGGTGTCGGTGATAAAATCCGGAGTCCATCTGTCGTAGAAGGCATACACCTTTTCAGGGAAGGTCATATAATAATCTTTATCCTCTTCAAGAAGAAAGATATGCGGCTTGATGACACCGCTGTGCTGCTCATAAACCACGATATATTCGTCAAATACGTCAAAGCCATCAATATAAATTGAATCATTATGAGGAATAAAGGTTTCCCATTTTTGAATATTGTTGCTTTTAGCGGTCATTATTTTGTAATTCGGCGCAGAATCATTAGTTCTGATAAACCACGTATCATTATTGTTGGTCATATAATATTTCACACCTTGCTTGCGTGGCTTGAACATAGAAAATTCTCCACCGGCTGGCTGATCATTTGCATCGATATACCGCACTTCCGAGGTTGTTTTGCTGTTCGTTCCCAAAACGATGTAATCATTTGAACGGGTTCTTCCAAACCACACATAGAATGCGTTATCCTCTTCCTTGTAAATGAGCTCGTCAAGTGCAGGATCTGTTCCCAATATATGCCTATAAGCAAGTTTGCTTTTCAGATTTTTCTCATTTGGTGTAACATAAAAGATGGTTTTATTATCATTTGCCCATTCCACATCATTTACAGGATATATCTCATCGGCAAGCAGCGTGTCAGCTTTAATATCTTTAATATAAAGTGTGTAACGTTCGTCTCCAGTTGTATCAACTGTATATGCCAGCAACCGTTGATCAGGACTGTACTCACGTTTACTGATCGAGAAAAACTCATGTCCTTCTGCTAGAGCATTTACATCGAGGACTATTTCTTCGGGTGCAGAGAAAGAGCTAAACTTCCTGCAATATATCAAATAGGGCTTTCCGTGTTCTCGTCTGGAGTAGTAATAATAATCTCCCCACCGAGTTGGTGCATTGACTTCCTCTTCGCCAATTCTGCTGATGATTTCATTGAAAATCGTATCTTTGAGATCAGACATTTCCGAAAGTATCGCTTCTGCATAGAGATTTTCTGCTTCAATGTATTCTATTACTGTGGAATCACTTCGCGTGTCGTCAATCATCCAGGCATAATCATCTTTTAGTTCGACGCCGTGCAGTGTTATGGATGTAGGGATTTTTCTTGCAACCGGTGGCATAATTTGTGGAGATACTGAATATTCTTTCTGACCTGTCACGTCGTAATGAGATGAAGACGGAATTTTCTGTGATGCACAATATCCAAAAAACAGGATCACGAAAATAATAAAAATCACTCTTTTCATCTAAAACTCAATTCCCAGAATATCGAACACGAACGCATATCTCAACGCTACTTCTCGATAATAACTGAATCTGCCCGAAGCACCACCATGTCCTGAAAGCTGTATTTTGAGAAGTGCAAGATTATTATCCAATTTTTTCTCACGAAGTTTTGCGATCCATTTTGCCGGTTCCCAGTAATTAACCCGGGGATCATAAAATCCGCCGAAAGCAAGTATATGAGGATAATGCTGTGCTTTCACGTTTTGATAGGGGCAATAGGAATAAATATAATCGAAATAAATTTTATCATGAGGATTTCCCCACTCCTCATACTCAGAAATTGTAGCAGAGAGAGAGGGATCGAGTATTGTATTTATCACATCAACAAACGGAACATCAGCAATAGCGATCTCGCACAATTCTGGACGCATATTTAAAACAACTCCGATGAGCATTCCACCTGCGCTTCCGCCTTCGATGACAAGCTTGTCCTGATTCGTATAATGCTCTTTAATAAGATACTCTTCGCAGGCAATGAAATCGGTAAATGTATTTTTCTTATTGAGCATTCGTCCCTGCTCATGCCATTGCTTTCCATATTCGCCACCACCGCGAACATGAGCAATTGCATATATAAAACCTCTATCCAATAAACTTATACGAGATGTAGAAAAATATGGATCATTCGCATCTCCATATGATCCATAACCAGCAAGATACAAAGGATTGGATCCGTCTTTTGCAAACAATTCTTTTTTATATACAAGGGATATCGGTATCTTAGTTCCATCTACGGCAGTTGCACATATGCGCTCCTGATCATATAAAGAGGGATCATAGGATCCTTTTATTGTTTTCTGTTTACGCAGTACTTTTTCCTGTGTTTGCATATTATAATCATAAACAGAATAAGGTGTAACCATAGACTCATATGTAAATCTAAGGGTTCGTGAGTCAAAGTTAGGATTTCTTCCAGAAAAAATAGTATAAATTGGTTCAGGAAAATCTATATAATGTTCCTCCTTTGTATTCAAATCTAATATTCTGATTTTTTCTAAAGCATTTTCCCGTTCATAAATAACCATATAATCTTTGAATATGTCGATGTTAATAGAAACAGAATCCCTATGAGGAATGAATTCCTTCCAATTTTCTTTACCTGGATTTTGGATTGAAGTTACCATTACCTTATAATTTTCTGCATCTTCATTAGATACAATATAAAATTCATCAATATGAGGACAAATATAATATCTATGTCCCTGCTCACGTGGTTGAACAACCTTGAATTTATTAAGCGGTTCATCAGCAGGTAAATATCGGATTTCATAAGTAGTTTTACTACCACTTGTAAATATTAAATATTCTTTACTTCTCGATTTATAAATCCATAAATAAAAAGCTCCGTCATTCTCTTGATAAATCAACTTGTCGTTTTTTATGTCAGTTCCCAGAATATGACGATATAATTTATCACTTCTTCCCGACTCATTTTCTGTGGTGTAAAATAAAGTTTTATTGTCATTAGCCCACTCAACATCATCAACAGGATAGGCAGTATCAGACAGAAAAGTATTATCATCAATATTCTTCACTGCAAGGGTATAACGCTCTGCCCCAGTTGTATCAAAGGTAAAAGCAACGTACTGATGATCAGGGCTTACCACCAGATTCGACACATCGAAAAATTCATATCCTGAAGCTAGTTCATTTATATCAATAATAATTTCTTCTTCGGATTCGGGAATGCATTTTTTTCTACAATAGAGCGAGTATTCTTCCCCTTCAATATCTTTCCAGTAATAGTAAAAACTATCAATTCGAACCGGCACGGTCATGTCGGTTTCCTGAATTCTGCCAACGATCTCCTGGAATAGCTGTTCCTGCAGATCGACAGTATGATAAAGAACGTTATCCGTATAAGCATTTTCCTTTTCAATATGTTGAATCACTTCAGGATCAGTGCGGGTTTTGTCTTTCATCCAATGATAGTTATCGACCAATACTGTATCATGGATTGAAGTTTCATAAGGAATTTTTTTTGCGAAGGGCGGTTCCAGCTCTTTTATCTCTCCTCGTTTCCGAATAGCTTGAGTGGAAACGCAAGCAATAATTGAGAGAGCTATCACGATAATGAATAATTTCTTCATAGACGCAGTTCCAGCTATTTTTTAACTAGAAGCAGTTAATTTTATGGGTGCCATTCATAGGCGCCGAGATCAACTTCGTCGTTATGAATGCGAGATTCCCCATCAAGGTCCTCGGTCCAGCCCACTGCACCAGTATTTCCTATATCCAAGCAAGGACTCACAGATTTAAGATGATAGTCATTACCGGCTATAAATTGAGGATCATCATAGATATTTTCGAGATTTGCTGGGTTCACATCAGGATATTCGATCGGAGCACAGGTGTATGATGCGACGAGACTGCTATCACTAAGTACATCGAGATCAATTCCGTTATTCCAAACTATGCAGTTTATCATCTGTGAAAGGAGATCGCTGTTCACTCGCACGCCCCAATTTGTATTCGATGCGATAGTATTATTAACCATAAGAGATTTTGCATTATGGATATACACACCTCGTTTGTTGTCTGCGATCAAATTATTGAAAAGTGATGGATTTGAATCATCAATTGCATAAACAGCATCCAATTCACTGTTCTCAATAAAATTCAGCAAAAGTACCGGATCGGATCCCCCATCAATAATAAAGCCGGCATAGTTATTATAGAACCATGAATTCTCTATTCGTGGGTCTGCATGGGAACAGTACACAGCGCACCAATGGCAATCATAGACATAGCAATATTGAATTATTGGTTCGGCATTTTCACAGTAAAATGCGGCATTGTAATTTGCAGCATCAGAACCCATATTTCTGATCGTAATGCCGTATATAAGGTCAGCATTGCTCTGGAAGGAATTACCAAAATAAAATCCAGCCCCCTTCCCGTTTCCTTCAATGATCGCATAATCCGGTTGATGTCCACGCAGATCGGTCATAATAGTAAGATGTTTTTGGTCGCCGTCCCACATGAGATTCGTGTTATTGTTTCCTGCATAAATACCTTGTGTAAGACGAAGAGTGTCTCCATCGACTGCTGCATCGATAGCGCCCTGGATCGTGTTATAAACATTGCTTCCAATAAGCACACCTGAGTTGTTTGAGTGGATATCGGATGTTGTTTTTTCACATGAGATCATGCCCATCGCCAGAGCACAGATCCCAATGAGTACTAAAATCTTTTTCATCATACCTCCTGATGTATTATAATGAAATTTTCTTTTTCACCACTCGTCTTCTCCGCCAGCTGGCGGATACGCCGTAGCAGGCAGAGAACGCAGAGATCACAGAGAATTATAATTTAGATTCTTCATAAAACCATAATATTATTTATAAATCCATATTAGCAAGAACTGAGTTCTAAGAATTCTTCTATTTTGCTCTGTGTGCTCTGTGGTTTCATACATTTTAAATGAATTATTTTCTTGTTTTATTTTCATATTACGGAATTATGAGTGATTCACATCACCGACTCGATTACGATTGAGTAACTTTCATAATATTGGATCACGCCTGTATCTGTCGTCCAGCCCACATCGGTTTCATCAATAAAAATAAATCCTTTCACTTCATGGGCTTTGGGAAAGTGTGATTCGATCGTGTTCTGCAGGATGTTTGTTCTGCTTTTTGAAATCTTGAGCAGATCATCGGAAAATTGGGTTCTCATTTCATTATGCAGGACTCCATCGCCCATTGGTTCTTTTATTATTTTTTCCGATTTAAGCACAGAGATTAGCACGCCCGTCTTGTCCAATCTGATAGTTTTATCCGGCTTTACATTAGCAAGTTTGACGTTCCGGATGCTGAGCTTCATTTCCTTCTCTCCATTTATGCTAGTATAGACAAACTGCATACCTGCAAGCTGTTCTGCGATATTTTTCCGCGCAGTCGCTTCAGCCATGTTCTTTGCCATACCTTCATTCATGGATTTTGAAAAACCGTAACCGAGCACCTGTTTTTGAACTTCCTTATAGGTTACATTTTTGTAATCGAAATGATCAATAGAAACACATCCTGCAAGCAATATTACAGCACAAAAAACTGTGATGATAGTTTTCATCGTTTCTCCTAAACTAAAATTCTTTTTCTATTAGTTCATCGATAAGTTTATCATCAGGGATAAATGGTAAAGTTATTTGTCCATTATTTTTATTTCTTTCATTCCATTCTATCGATGTTTCTATGGCATGAGGATTTCGCGCCCAAGCTCTACGGGCAACTCCACCCATGACATCCCAATCCAAAGCAGATTTGATAACATTATCCACTTTTTCGCTTCCGTCGAGCACCAATCCGAATCCACCATTGAACGCCTTCCCGATGCCGACTCCGCCGCCGTTGCTTTCCACCACAAGAGTCATACCACGTGCGACATTTCCTGCAAAACAGTGAATCGACATATCAGCGCATACATTGCTCCCGTCTTTGATATTCGCAGTTTCCCTGTATGGAGAGTCAGTTCCGCCAGTATCATGATGATCACGCCCGATCATTATTGGTCCGACTTCTCTATTTCTAACCATGTCATTAAATTTGAGAGCGATTTTGACACGACCTTGTGCATCAGCATAGAGAATTCGTGCTTGTGAACCGACAACCAGTTTGTTTTCTTCAGCGCTCTTTATCCAATAATAATTATCCCTATCCTGAGATCGTCTTGTTGGATCAATGCACTCCATTGCAGCAAGGTCTGTTTTGCGCAGATCCTCCGGTTTTCCGCTCAGGCACACCCATCGGTATGGTCCGTAGCCATAATCAAAACAGATAGGTCCCATAATATTTTCCACGTAGGACGGGAAGATGAATCCTTCTTTTGTGTTCACACCATTTTTAGAAATATCATGTGCACCTGCATCAAAAACCGCTTTCATGAAGCTGTTGCCGTAATCCCAGAAAAAGGTGCCGTGCTCGGTCATTTTTTTAATAAGTTTGTAATGAGTAATAAGTGATTCATCGACCTTCTTTTTGAAGATATCCAAATCGTTTTTAATGAGAGCACGTCCTTCTTCAAAGCTCACACCCTGAGGAGTATAACCACCCTCATATACAGCATGACATGAGGTTTGATCGGACAGAAGTTCGACTTCAATATCATTATCAACAAAGTATTGCAATAGATCAACAACATTACCATAATATCCGATCGAGACAGCTTCTCCCTTTGCTTTACTTTCCTGCATCCAGTTAACGATTTCTTCTAAATTATCAGAATATTTAGAAAGCCAACCCTGCTCATGCCGTGTTTTGATGCGTGACAGGTCAACTTCTGCGATCACGCCAACCCCACCTGCGATCTCCACAGCTTTTGCTTGTGCTCCGCTCATACCTCCAAGCCCGGAAGTCATGAACACTTTCCCTTTTAAGTCTTCATCTTCAGGAATATTAAGATACATTCTTCCTGCATTCAAAAGTGTAATATATGTGCCGTGCACAATTCCTTGAGGACCGATATACATCCATCCGCCTGCTGTCATCTGTCCGTAATTTGTCACACCCATTGCTGCTGCTGCTTTAAAATCATCGGAGTTGTCAAACATACCTATCATTAAGCCATTTGTGCTGATAACTCGTGGACTTTCAGGACGTGATGGGAACAGCCCGAGCGGATGTCCTGAAGCAACAACGAGTGTTTGATGATCTGTCATCACTTCGAGATATTTCTTGATGAGCCGGTACTGCATCCAATTCTGGCAGACCTGACCGCTCTCTCCGTATGTTACAAGCTCGTAAGGATAAAGTGCTACATCAAGATCAAGATTATTATCGATCATAACCTGCAGCGCTTTTCCTTCAAGTGTGTTGCCTTTATAGTCGTAAATGGGCTTTGCTTTTATTTCTTTCTGAGGACGATAGCGGTATCCGTAAATGCGTCCGCGGGTTTTTAATTCTTCCAGAAACTCCGGTGCAAGCTTTTCATGCAATTCTGCAGGAATATATCGCAATGCATTTTTCAGAGCGGTCTTTATCTCATTTTTTGAAAGATTCAATCCCCTATCCGGCGCTCTTCGAATCCCTTCCTTGAAAACCGGATCAGAAGGCAATTCCTTAGAAAGAGCAACTTGCATTGCCTTTGAAACATCAAAATTATAATCCATAAAAACTCCTAAATCGATCAACTAATAATTTCAGTAATGAGGGAAGTATCAATTCTCTCGAAATATTGTTCAAGTTTTTCTGCTAAATAGTGTTTTCTTTCTATCATTTTCAACTTTGACACGACCACATAAACGGATTTCTTAAGATATCGTGCGGCTAAAATAATCTGCAAAGTTCCGATCTTATTCACGATGAAATCTTCTGTAACTGCATCGGCTCCGAGGAGTATAAAATCGCAACTTGAAAGATAACGAGCAGCTTCCGAATCTTCGATCAAGGTGGCGAAAATGCCTTCCTCCTCGAGTTGATCTTTTAGGAATTCTCCTTCACCAAGCGGTAAAGAACGGCAGCAAATTACTTTAGATATTTTTTCTTTGTGATGTGTAAGCGTCTTTCTTACCGATGAACTGTTACTGAAAGTGAGTACTTTCTTTTTGGAATCAAAGAGAACAGATGCATTCTTGATATAAGAAACGTCTGCAAGCAACTTATCAAAAGCATGAATTGACTCTTTATTAACTCCATGTTCAATAAAATGCTCTTTGATTTTGATGATCGGGACCATTTGATAAAATTGCATGGCACATTTATTTAAAAATTCAAGTATTTCAACAGAAGTGGTATTTGAATTGTAAAACTCGTTTATTATTTCTAACGCTTCCTCTGCAAGCTGCTGCGCTCCGGAATGGCGGTTTTGAAGAAATTTGTCAATACAGTCATGAACATTATACATAAGAAATTTTACACATCAAAATCATCAATAACCCACGCATCGGTGAAGAAAACCTTTTTCACATTTTTAGGATCTTCACCCAATATTTGTGTGCCCAATATTTTGAACTTTTCGGGATTGTCGCTAACGAAAAATGTATAGTTCCCGGCTGTTTTTTGAATTGGTTGCGAAGAATACATTTTTTTTAGTTCGAGGGCAATTGATTCTGCGGAATCTACAAGAGTGATGCTGTTACCAACCACTTCCTGAATAACTTTCTTCAATACTGGATAATGCGTACATCCCATAATGATCGTATCGATATCATTCTCAAGAAATTCGTGCAGATATTCTTGGATGATCTCTTTTGTCACTTTGTGATGTATCCAATTTTCTTCTACGAGAGGAACGAGCAGCGGAGTGGGTTTGCTAAAAATTTCGCATTGGGCATCAAGTGATTTCAGTGCCTTTTCGTAAGAACCGCTTGTGATCGTACCTTCTGTACCGATTATACCAATGCGTCTATTTTTAGAAACACTCAGGGCTTTTTTTGCACCGGGCTCGATCACTCCAATAATGGGAATGCTGCTGTGTTTCTTCAGTTCCTCGATCGCATACGCAGAGGATGTATTACATGCAACAACGAGCAATTCTATGTGCTGTTGAAGAAGGAATATCATATTTTGAAGTGAGTATTGAATGATAGTTCGTTTGGATTTTGAGCCGTAAGGCACACGTGCTGTGTCACCAAAATAGACAATATCTTTGTGTGGTAATGCCTTCTTTATTTCGTGGAAAACTGTAAGTCCTCCGACTCCTGAATCAAATATACCAATAGGATTTTTCATATATTTGAAACGCTTTCACGTGGATTGTATGTCAAGTTTTTGGAAAAATGTTAGTTAGAATAAAACCATCAAATGAAAGAATAATTAGTGTGATTTTTTACAACCTAATCCAAAATTATTTAAACAATTTTTGGTTATATCCGAAAATTGT
>JACNJG010000052.1 GCA_014382685.1 Candidatus Cloacimonadota bacterium | reverse complement strand
TTTCAAAACTGTTAATAACTGTCTTACTCAATCTCTTTGATTTATCAAAAAGCAGGAAATCCTTGCCGAGTAAATCCTCATCATTTCTCCACAATGTAAACTGATGGATTCGATTTCCAAGATCAAAACATACAAAATCATGTCCTGAATATACAATAAGCTCGCTTGCGATCTGGTGCCGGTTCGCAGCAGGGATCAAATCCGGATAATCTTCAATAATAAGCGATGCATCCTGTCCAAGTTGTTTCCAGCCATAAAATTGGTCTGTTGGATCGTACTTAATAGGAATAATCGGCACATAGACCTGAACCAGTACAACAAGGAGCACAATGACGAGCAGAAACCAGTTTATAACCCAAGTAATCCTCCAGCCCGTGTGCATCTGCCAATCCCGCAAATAAAGATATGCTACCAGCAGCATTCCCGGAATGTATGCAAAGGCAGCCCAGTTCGCTTCCACCTTCTTCTGCATGGACGAGATAAGAAAAAATCCAAAAAAAACGAGAGCGAGGAAGAAAAGCAATTTTACTTCTTTTGAATGATATTTCCACTCAGCAATAACTTTGATCATTGCAATGATGAAAATGACAAACAAAAGCGGTCCCACAATGCCTGCCTGTCCACCAAGAAAATCTCCAAGCTTCTGCCAATTCGGGAAGCTGCCGCCTATTCCGTGCTGTAACTGAAATGAGAAAGAGAGCCACTCATGTTGTTCATTCCAGATCACGACAGGAAGAAACACGACAAATGAAATGACCAGTGAAATATAAGGTTTAAAACTCTTTAACCACGTGCGTTCGAGAGTGAATATCAAGAAAAGTAGGATTGCAGGGAAAATCAAAACTGCGACATATTTGGAAAGCAGCGCACATCCAAAAAACAAACCTGCCAGTATCCACTGAAGCCATTTTCCATTTCTGCACGCTCTATGAAAATGAAAGATGCCTGCGATCAGGAAGAATATCATAGGTGTATCCGGTGTGGCAATTATCGTACCTGCGAAGAGGAGAAGTGTCATATTGCACAGCACCAAAAAAGTAAAACCGATCTGCTCGTTGAACATTTCTTTGCCGAGAAAATAGGCATATAAAGACGTGCCGGCTCCAAGAAGGATCGGCTGCAGATGCACCACAAATTCAGCATTCTTGAAAAACAAAGAGAGCAGGGCAAAAAGGTAACCTATCATTGGCGGATGATCAAAATAGGAAAGCTGCAAATTTTTGCCCCAGAGATAGTAATATGCTTCGTCGGGAATAACATTTAGCCCGATCGTGTAGATAAGCTTAAAGATGGTCAGCGCACCGACAAAAATGATCGCTTTCTCGTTGTAACTCAACCTATTTTTCTTCATCAGTGCTTCCTTTAAATGTCCAGAAATAATGTATCACGTAATTTATAAATGTGATAATAACGATCGCAATGAATTTGGAGATCAGATCATTGATCTTAAACAACTCGGTAAGGAAGATCATCATCAGATTCTGTGCAATGCCGGTGATGACCATAGAAGAGTTGTATTTGAGAAGCCGTGCAATGAAACTGCGTTTTGTCTTTGCAGGATTATCCCGCCATGTCCAGAAATTATTGAGCAAAAAATTATTGATGATCGAGACCTCGGTAGCGAATACTCCGGCAAAAATATAATGCAGACCTGCAAGTGTAAGAAGATACTGCACACCGAGATTTACCACAGTGCCGCTTCCGCCCACGATGCCGAATTTTACAAATCGCTTGAAATGATTTCTGAACAATCTTTGAATAAATGAATTTGCCATAGTTCTGGTTTCTTAAACCATAAAACAGATTTTTCTTGTCCAGAAAAGAATAACATACGATAAATGAGCCATGAAAACAGAGCTCTTTCCCGTAATAAAATTTTATAAAAAAGTAGGATCAACAAATGCTGTTGCATGCCAATTTTTGGAAGACTCTGCTTTCCAAAAAAATTTCGTTATTTGCGCCCATGAACAAACTGCTGGGAAAGGAAGATCGGACAGAAACTGGCATTCTCCAATCAGCGGGCTGTATTTCACTCTTTCGTTTCCCGATCAAATTTTTCCTCCATCCATAACACTTTTTACCGGAGTGGTCATTCATAAGGTTGTTAGTTCTGTCTTTCCTGAACTCATCTTTTCGATCAAGTGGTCAAATGATATTTTTGTGAACGGTAAAAAAGTCGGTGGAATACTCACTTCAGTGAACAAAGCCGGCACAGTGATAGGCATCGGTATAGACTGTAATTTCAGAGAAATCCCGGATCATCTTAAAGAGATTGCGACCTCACTTCTTATTGAAACTAATAGAAAAGTGGTCTTAAAGAAACTCCTTAAAGTAATCCTAAAAACCTTTGAAGAAAATTTTTATCTTTTCAATGAAAAAGGATTTCTTTATTTCGTCGAATATTTTAATGATCATCATTACCTTGCACAGAAAAGAGTGCTAATTTATTCGGGTGAAAAACAATTGACAGGAATTGTGCAGGGGGTCACTGATGAGGGTGGTCTATTGCTTGAGACGGAACACGGCATTTTACCTATTCTATCTGCTGATAAGATTGACATAATAACCTGAGTTTTGCCTTTGTACACCCGTGCCCCGGTAGCTCAGTAGGATAGAGCACCGGTTTCCTAAACCGTAGGTCGGAGGTTCGAATCCTCTCCGGGGTACCATTTTTAAAATTTCACCACAGAGAGCACAGAGAACACAGAGATTTTTTAAAACAACAAATTTGTTATCCTAAGTTTAATACATGAGACTGCTTGCTGTGTTGAAATCTGATATAAATACGATGAAAGCAAGTCAAGGAGCATGTCTTAAGTTTAACAAGAAACCCTGCACTGTTTTCGAATTACTTACCACAAGCTCTTCGATCAGTCTTCGCTCAATAAATAGGGCTACGCCCTGACAGGCTTGTGACAAGTAAATCTGCTGGGTTTTTTTATTAGCAACTCTTGATTCCCTCCCAAAAAACACTGCTAATTTTTAAAGATGGAGCGGATGACTCGTTATGAATTATTTCCTCTGTGCTCTCTGTGGTTTATTTTTTCTTCAATTTATACATCGTCCTGATCAAAAAAGATGTGTCATCTTTCATCTGGCTGAGAAGTTCGTTACTTCGCAGTGTATCTGTAAGCAGAAATCCCCTTGCAACAATGACCCTGACCCGTTCTGATGGAGAATTCATATACCCTTCAAGGAGTTGAACTGCGTTGTCTGTTTTCATTTTACCAAGAGCAGAAAGCACACTGGGCACAAATTTTTTCTGATCTAACATGGAAGACAGTGTGTCAATAAGCGTTGTGTCCCGAAGTTCTCCAATAAGTGCAAGTGCATTTTTCACAACAACGCTATCCTCATTTGCAAGAGCTTGTGGAAGATATGAACCGAATTCAGAAGATTTTTTTGCAAAATTCAAAATCGCTCTGTACTCGAGTGAACCTTTTGTGTCGAGCTTGTTCTCGAAGATATATTCCGAAGCTTCGGTATCTCGTTTCAACAGGATTTCAGCAGCTTTTGCCACGCGTTTTGCACTGCTTCCCACACCCCATTCCGAAGCGATCGAGAAAATTTCTTTTATTGAAGCAAGGGAATCCACCGTTGCAGCATCTTCCTCGGCTTTTTCTTCCACCGCAGCTATCTCTTGGACAACCATCAGCGTATCCCATCCCACACCATAAGTGCCGTAAGACCACTTCATATCGTTCTTATATTTTTCATGATACCCGCTTGTGTCTGACGAAATTGGGTATATATCTGTTCCGCCGGTATCGAGAAAAATACCTATACTTCCTGTATTCCTTGCAGTATTAGCATAACCGTAGTTGCTGGACATGTTCCTTTCGTACCTGTCATCTCCCGAAGCATCGAGAAATAGTGCAACGGAATTAGTCAATCCCAATCCGTTCCCGCCTTCTACCGAATAAATGTCATTTCCTTTTCTGTCTATCAGATACCCAACCGCATAATCGTGTGCTGCGCCCTGCCCGGGTCCGTGCTTCGAATAATAATGATCCTCACCTTCCTCATCATACAGAAACCCGCCTGCAAGATGTATGCCGCTTCCCTGCGGATAATATACCGCAGTATAAAAATCATTTCCTGCCTTATCTATGATGATCCCGAGTGCATACCAGTATGCCACTGCCTGGCTATACACAGCTCCCTGATAGACATCATTCCCGGATTGGTCATAAAGCACACCTATGCCGCCTCCAAGATAAGGACGCACTCCGAAGCCAAAGCCCTGTGATAGTGCTCGATGATCAAATGGAGCAAGGGGAACGTGCAGATACTTCCCGCCTGCATAATACATGTCACTTCCATCGGTATCGATAAGAAATCCTGCTGCAAGCGGACCTGCGAATCCTTCTCCAAGTTCTGTTGTGGAATAGTGATCGCAGCCCTTTTCATCGATAAGCAGATTCAAACCGAAAGTTGCTGCTGCGATGCTGTTCAAGCCACCATCATAAATATCATTTCCATCCATATCATGAGCAAGAAGATATCCGAGAAATGAACTAAGTGTGTAGTCATCTCCAGAATAAACATCATCACCCATCATATCACAGGAAATTCCTATGCCTGCAAAAACGTGGAACAGATTTCCGATCATATCATTCCGATAGGTGTCATTTCCCTGCATATCGACAATCCAGTAAAAAGTCTGCTCCCAATCGGTTTTTATCGGGGCTGCGTACATATCATTACCGGCTGGATCGAGAATAAATGAAAAATGTTTATCATATCTGTCCGCACTGGGACTGCCAATGCACATCAAACCAAAAGGGGAATCGTGTATTAATTTTTTATCATTCTGAAAACTAATGAGTGCCAAATTCTGTTGAAGTATATCAAAGCCATTTTGTGAAATATTCGCAGCATACATCAGGGAAGGAAAATCTATTTTTTCAAGGATTGGAATTACATCCTTTTCAATGCTCAGACTGTCATACTCGGTTATCTGCTGATTTTGATAAAACTCATCGTATCGAAGTGAATCTTCCGATTCCTCCCAGAGAGAATATGAAAAATAATGCAGCATCTCTTTATCTTCCTGAGATAATTTCTGCCATGCTTTCTGATAAAAATGATCTACAAATTCCCACACATATTCGACATATCCGAAAATATCCCTCGGAGTCTTTACGTTTTTAGTGAAATATTCTTCAAAAACGGTTTCATCAAAAGAATCTATCCATTTTGCCTGAAACAGGATATCTGCATACTCGCAGATCATTTCAGACGGATCATGCTTTTCGCAAAGTTCCTCGGTTTGATCTACAAATTTTGGAAACTGGAGTGGATTATTAAGAATATCAACCACGACAGGAAGTTTGAATTTCGTATCTTTCGCCCAGTCTTTCAGAAAATTAAGAGACTGAAGTGACATATCGTTTTGCTCGAGAAGCGTTTCTATAAGCTCGATCTCGGCATCTTTTAAAACTTCTGCATTAAGAGAAAAATTTATACTCATAAATATAAGTAAGATGAATATTTTTTTCATAATGATCCTTTTGAGATGTTGCCGTTAGCGACTATGAAATTGGTAGTTTTCATGTCAAAAATATCTCCTTAATTACTTTTGAAAAACCACTGCACTGATTTGATGCAGTGTTTTTAAATCTATTTTTAAGCTCATCAGGGGCATTCTCCACAACATAACTATGTGCAGTCCAGTCCAGCAGATCGATGTCATTATAGTCATTTCCAATGCCAAAAGTTTCTTCTCTTGAGATGTCGAGATGATCACATAACCATTCGGCAGCATGTCCCTTTGAGACATTTTTCGGGAATATCTCAATCCAGAGAGATTTATGGTCAATGGGAGATGTGGTTCTTATAACCTTCAGGTCGGGCAACAACTTTCTTATGATCTCATATTTCTCAACATCCTCCGGAATAACTGCAATTACCTGTGATGCCTTTTCTAAATTTATCCCTTCTGAAGGAATGGGCGATCCGCAATTTTTATAATATGAAAATCTACGATCAAAATCATGATTCTCTGCACTGAATTTCTGATAGTGGAACTTATGATTATCCGGCACTGGCTTGTGTATCATATAATCAATATTGTGAAGCTCAAGAGCTTCCCTTGCACGCGTGATCTCATACTTTGAAAGAAAATGCGAACAGAGAATTTCTTTTGTGTTCCAGTTCATGATGCCCACTCCGCAGGAAAAAATTATATAATCAAAATGCGAGAAATCGTCTTCAAATATCCTGCTCAACGAAAAGAGCGATCTGCCTGTTGCAAGAACCCGGATAATGTTCTTTTTTCCCAGTTCATTCAGAACAGCAAGATCGTCATCGCTGATTGTTTGATCGTGGCTCAGCAAAGTGCCGTCAAGGTCGGTAAAGACAATTTTACATTTTTTCATAATAAATTAATTGAACTCTCTAAGTTTGATAAAAAATATGCGAGCAATATCTTTGTAAATAAATTTGACCAAATACACATAGGTTCAGAAAGTGGGCGAAGCAACTGAAAAGGATCGAAACAATGGACGTTGATCATATTCGAAAGATTGATAAATGGCTTGGAATTCCAATGTGTGCATTTTTCACAGTGCTTTATAAGATACGCACACTTTTCAAACCTTCACTGCAGAAGCCGGTACAGCCAAAGAATATCTTATTTGTTGAGCTTTCCGAGATGGGATCTGCGATACTCGCATATTCTGTTCTTCAAAAAACGGAAGAGCTCTTTCCTGATTCCAATATCTACTTCCTCATTTTTGAAGAGAATAAAGAAAGTGTCTATATCACGGAAGCTATCCCAAAAGAAAATGTACTTACTATCGATTGCTCGAATTTCTCACATTTTGTTTTCTCCACTCTTTCAGTTTTAAAGAAATTCCACAAAATACCCATTGACACTTATATTGATATGGAGCTTTTTTCCAGAGCGACCAGTATAATCTCTTATCTTTCCGGAGCACATAATCGGGTTGGATATTATAAATTCCACATGGAAGGTCTTTATCGGGGGAATTTTCTCACCCATCGGGTAACTTACAATCCGCATCAGCATATTTCATATAATTTTTATAACCTCGTTTATTCGCTTATTGCTCCTTTTGAAGAGTATCCAAAACTCAAAAAGCATGTTGAAGATATTCCATATGTGCCACACATTAAATCATCTGATGTTGCGAAGAAAAATATTTTCTTAAAACTCCAAAATGAAAATTCAGAACTAACTGAAGATTCCAAACTCGTCATATTTAATCCTAATGCAGGAATACTTCCCATACGCGCCTGGTCTCTTGAAAAATATTCGGAGCTGGCAAAAAGATTATCACAATTGGAGAATACATTTATAGTCATCATGGGAGTAAATGAAGCGTGTAAAGATGCAAAAATCATACAAAAAGAAGCTCCCGACCGGATAATTGACCTGACAAACAAAACAACTCTGTCTGAAATAATAGACCTGTTCAATATCTCGGATGTACTCGTTACCAATGATTCCGGACCTGCTCATTTTGCAAGCTTAACTCCCATTACGAACATTGTATTTTTTGGACCCGAAACTCCGAAATTGTATGGACCCCTCGGAGAAAACAGTCATGCTCTATATGCAGATTTCAGTTGCAGCCCATGCGTGAGCGCCTTCAATCACAGAAAAACAACCTGTAAAGATAACCAGTGCGTGAAAGCAATTGCAGTTGATCAGGTTTATGACCTCGTAGTGAAAAACTTATAAATTGCACTATTTTTTTAATGATAATTCATTCATTTTTTTTCATGAACACAGCGTTTTAGCAGGGCTGGAGTAACTTAGAAATCATGGCAGTAGCTGGAATGGATCTGACGCAGGGGAATCTCTTCAAGAATCTTGTAAAGCTCTCGCTTCCAATCATGTTTTCCAACTTTTTGCAAATGTTCTACAATCTCACTGATGCATTCTGGCTTGGGAAATTGGGTGAGCATGCGCGTCATGCAGTCTCGGTTGTCGGTCTTGCTTTTCCACTAATTTTCTTTTTATCATCCTTCGGTTTTGGTTTTGTCATTGCCGGCACTTCTCTTATTGCTCAGTATAAAGGCGCCAATCAGATGGATAAAATGAAGGAAGTCGTGGGACAATTCTTTCTAATAATGGTTCTGTTTTCTATCATTTTTCTTGTTGTTGGACTGCTCTTCATCAATGATATTTTAAACATTCTTCAAACTCCTGATGTGATCTTTCACCTGGCAAAACAATATATTACCATCATCCTAATTGGCATGATATTTATGTTTGTTTCACTTTCTTATCAGAGTTTTTCGCATGGTTTGGGAGATACTATTTCACCAATGAAAATACAACTCATTGCTGTTGGACTGAATGTCGTACTCGACCCCTTTATGATATTCGGGATTGGTTTCTTTCCGAGAATGGAAACGATCGGAGCTGCATGGGCAACGTTCATCTCGCGAGCTCTCGCTGCTGTTATTGCAGTTGTTTTCCTGTTTAAGAAAACACCCTACATTATACCGAAATTGTCGGAGATCAAACCTGCGAAAGAGATGCTGAAGAGGATATTACGCATTAGCATTCCCGCCTCTCTCGCACAGTCCATGACAGGCTTTGGCTTCATTATTTTGCAGGGATTTGTAAACTCGTTCGGCACAATTGTGATGGCTGCCTACGCAATAAACAACCGCATCATCGGTTTCTTTATGATGCCTGCAATGGGAATCAGCAACGGACTTTCATCTATTATCGGGCAGAATATTGGGGCACGGAAAATCCGGAGGGCAGAGAAAAGCGTAAATGTTGCGTTTATTCTGGTCTTTGCTATCATGTTCACGGGATGTATGCTGGTTTATTTCTTTGGCGGGTCTATCACAAAGTTCTTTATAAATGATCTTCAGGTCATTGATGTTGGTCGTAGAATGTTTAAAGTGACGCCTATTGCTGCGTGTCTATTCGGAACACTCTTTGTTTTCATTGGTGCGTTCAATGGCTCCGGGCATACAAAACCGGTCATGCTGCTCAATATAATTCGCCTTTGGCTGATCAGAATTCCTCTTGTATATATTCTTTCGGGCACTGTTTTGCATATTGCTTTCCTCAAGGATAGTTTTCTCTACCCGCTTCTGTACCGTTTGTCACTGCCCCTTTCAACATATCCTTACGAATCACTCTGGTGGTCGATGGTCGTGAGTAATAGTATTTGCGGCATCGTTGCATACTTTATCTATAAAAAAGGTGACTGGAAAAAGCCGCGTATAAATACTTAAATTCAACTGAATTTTACTTTTATTTACAAAACTATTTAAGCTTTTAAAAAATTGCAATAAATATTCTTGGAGGTGCCCGAGTGAATCAATATATCTTTTTTGCGGTTTATGCGTTATTCCTTTTAGGAGTTGGTTTGTATGGCATGAAACGCTCAAAAACCTTTAATGATTACTTTTTGGGAGCTCGCTCAATAGGACCATGGCTTTCTGCCTTTACTTATGGAACAGCTTATTTTAGTGCGGTTTTACTTATAGGATTTGCCGGCAAACTTGGTTGGGGTTTTGGCTTTTCATCTCTCTGGGTTGCGCTTGGAAATACAATTGTCGGAACGCTGCTGGTTTGGTTGCTGGTTGGGAAAAAAATCAGAAAAGCGTCTCACGAGATGAATGTCTATACTATGCCGGAATATTTACACGCTCGTTATAACTCTCATTTCCTAAAGGTATTTAGTGCAATTGCCATCTTTATTTTCCTGATCCCCTATGCTGCTTCAGTGTTCTTGGGCTTGAGCTATTTATTTGAGATTACTTTCAAAATGAATTTTGTGCTCATTCTTATTATCATGGCAGTGCTAACAAGTATTTATATGATTCTGGGTGGATATCGCTCCATCGCAATTGTAGATCTTATTCAGGGAATTGTGATGATCGCGGGGGTTACTTTGCTGGTTTATTTTGGAATCACGCGGGCAGGTGGGCTTACTTCAATCACAGCAAAACTTAACAGCATTGATCCCAAACTCACCGGTTTCCTCGGTCCTCCCGGATTTTTTCCACTTCTATATATCGTTGTTATAACGAGTGTCGCTCCTTTCGCAATGCCGCAACTTGTCCAAAAATTTTATTCAGTGAAAGATGATAGATCTATCCGTATTGGTATGATCATATCTTTGATATTTGCGACAATTATTACCGGAGCTGCCTATTTTACAGGCTCTCTTACCAGAGTCTTTATCAACGCTCAGAAATACCCGGAGATTTTCACGAACGGGCGCCCAATGGTTGATAAGTTAATTCCAATTTTTATTAGAGATGTTATTCCTTCCGGTGTGTCATTTGTGATATTGCTGCTTGTCCTTACTGCATCGATGTCCACTCTTGCGTCGCTCATATTTGTTTCAGCTTCGGCAATTGTAAAAGATCTGTATCATGGCTATTCAAAAAAGCCCGTTTCTGATGGCAAGTTAAATTTACTGATGAGGATATTCTGTGGAATTTTTATTATAATTTCAGTCATTTTTGCTGTTCTAAGACCTGCGATTATACTGACATTGCTTCTGATCTCATGGGGAGCTATCGCGGCAACATTTCTTGCTCCTTTTATTTATGGACTTTTTTGGAAAAGGGCAAATAAATATGCAGCTATTATCAGTGCAGTAGTTGGTATCTCGATCACAATGATACTTTTTTTCATACTTCCTCCCTCCAAAATTCCATTTATCGCAACACTTGGCATGGGAATTCCAATGATATTGTTTCCGATTATTGTGTGGCT
>JACNJG010000024.1:7998-10925 GCA_014382685.1 Candidatus Cloacimonadota bacterium | reverse complement strand
TGTTTTTTTCCTATCTAAGAAATTAATATAAATAAGCCGAAGCTTTACCACATTATCACACTTTCAAGTTTACATACAGTATTTAACTTTTATCTCTAAAATTACACACTTGATGTCAAGAATTTTATAAAATTATGCCTTACCTGCTGATCCGAGAACATTTTTGTTCTTGTGCTCATACATGGCAATCAGCTCTGTTCGAGCAGGTCCAAGATATTGTCTTGGGTCGAAAGCGGAAGGGTTCTTTGCAAGGAATTCACGTATAATAGCTGTCATTGCGAGTCTTCCATCGGAATCAATATTGATCTTACAGACTGCGGATTTTGTTGCTTTTCTCAATTGATCTTCCGGAACACCTGTAGCGCCATGCATATCTCCGCCATATTCATTTATGATCTCAATATACTTGGGCATAACAGAGGAAGAACCATGAAGCACGATAGGAAATCCGGGAATTCGATGCTCAATTTCTTCAAGAATATCAAAACGCAGTGGTGGAATCTCCTCGCCAGGACCTACTTTGAATTTATAAGCACCATGAGATGTGCCGATCGAAATAGCAAGGGAATCAACACCTGTTCTGTTCACGAAATCTTCCACATCATCGGGGTCGGTATAATGAGAAACTTCTGAAGAAACATCATCTTCTATACCTGCAAGGACACCCAATTCGCCTTCTACAGAGACATCATGCTGATGGGCATACTCTACAACTTTTTTCGTGAGTGCAATATTCTCTTCATATGGAAGTGAGGAACCATCAATCATGACAGACGAGAATCCGTATTCAATACAACTCACACAGAGTTCAAAGCTATCTCCGTGGTCAAGGTGCATAGCTACAGGAACCTCTTTGCCCATTTGCTTCATCATCTCGATCGCACCCTGTCCCATATAACGCAGCAGTGTCTCGTTTGCATAGTTTCTGGCGCCTTTTGAAATCTGCAGGATCACAGGAGAAGACGTATTCGCACATGCGGTAATTATCGCTTGAAGCTGTTCCATGTTATTAAAATTATAGGCGGGGATGGCGTATTTGCCATCCATCGCCTTTTTAAACATCTCACGTGTATTTTTAAATCCTAATTCCGTATAATGTACCATGAGTTCCTATTCTTCCTCTTTTTCTTCTACGTCAACCTCGACGTCCACTTCTTCCTCGACTACTTCTTCATCCTTTTTCTCTTCTTCATCCTCATCGGTTGAGACATCTTCCTCGTCATCTTTTCTTTTTGGATAGAATTTATCCTGTGAAGAAAGATAAATGAAGGTTTGGGCAGCGGTCATGTAAGTAAAGAAATAGGAATATAGTATTGCAGCAATGAAGATAAGGAATATACTAATTATGAAGCCGGGGATCAGGTAGTATCCTCCGATTCCGAATCCCATATTCAAACCCGGGAAAAGAAGTACAATGAATCCAAAGAATCTTGGAATGGTTATCTTTGCAAATTCCTGTCCCATAATAAGATGAGCACCCCAACTTGTGAGCGCTACTGCTCCCTGAACAACTACAAAAACAAAGCAGAAAGCAATACATCCGACTATCCACGACAGTACATGAGTGGCAATGATGTACACGCCATGATCTTTAATGAGATGGAATAAGCTGATGATGCTGTCCATTGCAGATTCCTGCTCCACGCCAACGATCACTGCTCCATAAGTGCATGCGAAACAAAGAATGACAAGAGCAAGTACTGCGAATAGCGAGATCGCAAAAGGAATCAAATACATGATCGAAAGCCACAACGAGCCAACAAAAGGTATCATTCCGATCACATAAAAGAAAATATGACCAAGGACGATCAGCACAAAAAGCAAGATCCATCCTAATACATAAAACACAAAGGTTTTAATATTCTTTCCTAAGAATTTAAACACATCTTTCCAGCCAACAAATATTTCATCATCGACTACTTCTGTGCGGATTGAAAATGCAATACACATTCTTGCAATGAACATGATAAAGGCAATGAGAATAATCCCGATTATTGATTTTACCGAAAATAGATTCATAGCGATAAGCAGATTATCTTTCATTCCGAACATTGCCATCGGTTTGAGAAGCGTATCGAAAATGAGGAAGTAGGCAATAATCCCCATAAGTATGTACGCCACACCTGATATCATCAAACGATGAAATCGAAATGAATGATTCCACGCTTTAAAGATATCCTTGAACTTGAAAACCTTAGCTTGTTTTTCTTCCATAGCATCTCCTCTTGATTTTTTTATCAAATTTGTTCAATGTTTACTAAAAAATCATAAATGCTGTCAAATTATTTTTTTAATAAAATGCAAAAAAAAGTAAAATAAATTTGACAAAGAAAATTTAAGCCAAATAAGTTGAACCAATTCATTTTTGAATTAATTCATGTTTTGGAGAATATATGACCGGATTAAGAGAAAAAAAGAAGTCCGAAAGAAAGGACCGAATCTTTTCTGCGGCAGTTGATCTTTTTAATGAAAAAGGATTTTCGAACACTTCGATGCAGGATATCGCTGATAATGCAAACCTTGCTGTTGGCACTCTATACAATTATTTTCCTTCAAAGAACGATCTGCTTCTTGATATCATGCATGAGGAAATTGAAATTACTATTGCGGAGAATGATGCCCTTTTCAATGAAGTAAACCTGCAAAATAAAAGTGCGAAAGAAATCATCAAGTTGATTTCAAAAAAGATTTTTAGTACTCCATTACTCGTCAACAAAGATAGTCTAAAAGAAATATTCATTGCAACATTCTCTTCAAATGCCCATATGGAAAAGGGAATGCTTTTAGACATTAAACTCATTGAAGCCCTTCAGAATTTGTTAAACCGCCTTCAGAAAAATAATATGATCAATCAGAACATAGATACATCAAGTGCCTCGAAAATCTTCTACTCCATTTTAACAGTTCAGATGATGATGTATATTTTC
>JACNJG010000024.1:4414-7646 GCA_014382685.1 Candidatus Cloacimonadota bacterium | reverse complement strand
TAGGAGATATATATGCGTAAGATGTTCACGAAACGAAAAATTCTATTCATTTTTATTTCAGCAATTCTTTTTTCCACAAACCTTTGTGCATTATCTTTGGATAAAGCGATATCAACCGCAGTCCAAAACAATAAAAGTTTCATTGCACAAAAGTACACCTATCAACAATACAAGTGGAATGAAAAGAATGCTATAACCAACTTCCTCCCCAAGATCAACCTCAATGCAACTGCTGTTCGTATTGATAACGACACCTATGAGGAGGCAAATGCTGTCATGCAGCTTCAGGTTTATGATGCTCTTGGAATTCCGACCGGCGACTACGTTCCAATTTCTGCAGGCATGATGTCCGGAGGAATTTATAAAACAACGTACATGACCGACCTGACTATCCAGCAGCCGATCTTTAATGGCGGAAAATTATTTCTCGGTCACCAGATCGCTAAATTGAGCACAAAACAAGCGCTTCAGAATCTGGCGAGTTCCAAGAACGATCTGGAATATAATGTGGCAGACTCGTATCTCAATATTTTAAAAATTCAGGATATGATCAAGATCGCGAAGAAAAGTCTCGCATCAAGCCGGGCGCAGTTGAAAAAGATCTACGAAAAATTCAATGTTGGAGTAGTTAAAAAATCCGATGTGCTGCAATGGGAAGTAAAAGTCGAAAACGACAAGATCACATTAGAAGAGCTAAAGAACGGATTGTCAGTGCTTAAAACTTATTGGTTCAATATTCTCGGGCTTGTTTCTCTTTCTGAAGCTGCGATGCCCGACCGTATTGATCTTTCTTCTTATGACTACGAGATCACACTTTTGCATTCTATTTCCGAGGTAACAAAATTTGATACACTTAGTTATGTACTCTCGGTTGTGAAAGCTGAAAATCCTGACCTGAAAAGTTTAGCACTTACAGAAAGAATTGCAAAAACCGCTCAGAAATTGGCGATCAGCAATTTTCTTCCTTCACTAAATCTGCAATATACCAGAACTTTTGACCAGGATGATAAGCTTAATTTCGATGGCGCAAAAAGCTGGAATATTGCTGCGATCTTTTCTGTGCCGATCTTTCATTTCGGTACCAATATAACGAATCTCAAAAAAAGTAATTTTGAATATAAAAGCGTTCAACTTCAACTCGAAGATGCTCGCGAAAAGATCCTGATGGCAGCAGAAAACAGTGTCTATAACTTGATCACAAAAGCAAAAAGAGTGATAAGCGGCAAACTCGCTTATGAGAATGCAAAGGAAAATTATAGTATTGTCAATAACCTTTTCGATCAGGGAATGGTCACAAATACAGAACTGATGGATGCAGAGATAATGCTTTTTGGCAGTGAGCTAAACCTACAAACATCATACTATGATTTTGTGCTTGCAAAATATACATTAGAAAAATATACAAACAAATAAATGAGAGGAAAACATGAAACTTAAAACAATACTCTTGATAATTACACTGATAATATTATCTTTAGCCGCCTGTTCGCAAAAACAGGAAGCTGAGCTTGAAACTATTGCTGCGGGTAAAAATTATGTCGAAGTCACAGAAGTTGAAATAAAAGATATTGAAGAAACTGTAACCTATTCCGGCACACTTGAAGCAGTAAAAGCCGCGTCCATCGGACCGGAACTCAGCATGAAGATCAAAAATCTTATGGTGGATGAAGGAGATGCTGTTACAAAAGGGCAACTGCTTGCACTGATGGACAACACGCAACTAAAACAAGCAGAAGCACAATTCGATGTTGCCAACAAAAGCTACGAGCGTATGAAGACACTTAAGAATTCCGGTTCGGTTGACAAACAAACCTTTGACCAGGTCGAGTCCGCTTTCAAAACTGCCCAATCCGCCTATGAATTTATAAAAAACAACACTCAAATTGTAGCTCCCTTCGATGGAATTATTACTCTTAGAACGAAGGAAGAAGGAGAATCTTTTTCCCCAATGCTTCCGGGTGCTCATGGAGATCCGGCACTTTTCCGGATCGTAAACCTCGATATGCTGAAAATGAATCTCAATATTTCCGATGTTGATATAAACAAAGTCAAAAAAGGACAAAAGGCGTATATCTTTGTGGATAGTGAACCAGATAAAGTTTTTATGGGAACAGTATCTTTTGTATCTCCCGAAGCTGACAAGATGTCCGGCACTTTCCCCTGCGAGATCACCATTTCAAACAAAGATCATGTTCTCAAACCGAATCAATATGCTGTTACTGATATTGTAATACATACCTCTCTTAATGCAGTTGTAATTCCAAAAGTAGCTTTGATCGATGGAGGGATTGTAGTTGTTGTAAAAAATTCAATCGCATCAAAGAAAAATATTGAGACAGGTCTTTCAAATGAAAAGGAAATAGAAGTAATCTCAGGACTTCACGGAGGAGAGCTTGTGATCATTAACGGAGCGATCGGTTTGGCTGATGAATCCAATGTTGTCATAAGAAATCAGTAATGCCCTGCAGGTATAAGGAGAAAAAATCATGAAATTACCAGAATTTTCAGTTAACAGACGAGTAACTGTCACCATGCTCACTGTGCTGGTGGTCATTCTCGGACTGGTCGCTTTTTTGATGCTGGGCTTTGAAATGCTTCCTGACCTTGACTATCCCACTATTTCTATCGTGACCTATTATCCGGGTGCATCATCACAGGATGTGGAGGAAGTGGTCACAAAGCCACTGGAAACTGCTATTGCCGGCGTAAAAAATATCAAGAATCTCAGGTCAGAAAGCATGGAAAATATCTCGCTTATTCTAATCGAATTTATTTGGGGCACAAATCTTGATTTCGCAGCACAGGATCTTCGGGATGCCATCGATATGAGTCTTGGTTATCTACCTGATGATGCTGAGCGCCCGATGGTAGTAAAATTCAATCTTGCTGAAATGCCTATTATATATTACGGTGTAACCGGCATGGAGAATACATTTCAGCTTAAAAAAATACTTGAAGATGAAATCGAGCCAAAACTGAAACACCTCGATGGCGTCGCATCCATTATGATGATGGGCGGAGACGAGCCACAGAAACAGATCATTATCGACAAAGTAAAATTGGAACAGAACGGCATTTCTATTGATGATGTCGTACGGGTTGTAGGAGCACAAAATCTCAATATGAGTGCCGGCTATGTCAATGAAGGAATTGATGAATTTATGATCCGCTCTTTAGGGCAATTCAAATCCATAGAAGAGATCGCTAATACTCCGATAAGTGTAAGCAAGAG
>JACNJG010000024.1:0-3923 GCA_014382685.1 Candidatus Cloacimonadota bacterium | reverse complement strand
GTTGGAATGCTTGTGGACAACTCCATTGTTGTAATAGAGAACATCTACAGGCATTTGGAAAAGGGCATGAAACGCATCAGGGCAGCTAAGATCGGTGCATCCCAGGTAGGTATGGCGATCATGGCGTCCACACTGACCACAGTTGCCGTATTTGTACCCATGATCTTTGCAGGAGGATTTACCGGTCAACTCGTCCGCGGACTAGCTCTCACTGTTGCGTTTTCACTCTTTGCTTCTCTGTTTGTTGCGCTCACTATTGTTCCCATGCTTGCATCCGTGATCTTTAAAAAGCGTGCTTCCGGAGAGGAGTACAAAAAGGAAACCGGAACTCTTTTTATTAAGATTAGGGATTTCTATCTCCGCACGCTTCAGTGGTCGCTTCATCACCGAGGAAAGATCATACTTATTACTCTTGCTTTCTTTGTGCTGGCTATTGTGCTCATTCCTTTTATCGGCGCTGAGTTCATGCCAAAATCAGATATGCCTATGCAAGTGATCAGTGTTAAAGCTCCAGTGGGAACGAGTTTAGAGCAAACAAGCAGTCTCGTCAAAGAGATGGAGAAAGTTATCCAGGATATTCCCGAAGTTGTTGATATTATGTCTGCAACAGGAGCTATGACTGAAGGTATGGCAGCAGCAGATCCTACAAACCCGCAAGGTTCTAATGAAGCACAAATTTTCTTTAGAATATGCTTTAAAGAAGAAAGAGATATCAGCTCTGAGCAGATAAAAGAAACCATCCGAAAAAAACTACCAAAACTTGAAGGCATTGAGGTTACCTTCATGGATATGTCCGGTGAGATGATGGGCGGATCTGGCGCTCCGATCTCTATCAAAATATTCGGAAAAGACCTCGATTACTTGCGAAATATCAGCATGCAGATCCAAGAAAAGATCTCAGTAATTCCCGGCATTGTAGATGTACAGAATACTTACAAACAGGCAAAACCAGAGCTTCATATTTACATAAACAGAGACAAAGCATTTCGTTACGGACTCACAACCGCACAGATCGAGTCTTCGATCCGCACTGCAACTTATGGTTCTGTAGCCGGTATCTTCCGTGAAGCAGGTGATGAGATCGAAATTTTTGTTCGATATGACAAGCAAGACCGGAATAGTATTAAAGATCTTGAAGATATAACATTGACCTCTCCAATGGGTTTTTCTGTTCCTCTCAAACAGGTTGCTTCCTGGGATATGGGAGAAGGACCCCTTACGATCTCCCGTGAGCACCAAACAAGAAAAGTAACTATCACAGCCGACCTTGCAGGTAAAGATCTAAGCAGTACTGTTCTGGAGATCAAGAAAGAACTTAAAGGCATAACAGACGATCTTCCGCTTGGATATTTTATTGAATACGGTGGTGCTTACGAAGATATGCAGGAAAGCTTTATGACCTTATTCCTCGCACTTCTACTTGCAGCCCTGCTCGTGTATGTAATTCTGGCATCCCAGTTTGAATCTTTCAGACAGCCCTTTGTGATAATGTTCACGCTTCCTCTTGCTTATATTGGTGTGATCTACATGCTTGTTGCTACGGGAACAACGCTTAGTGCGATCTCATTTGTCGGCATTATTGTTCTCTCCGGTATTGTGGTGAATAATGGAATCGTGCTTATTGATCATATAAATCAGCTTCGTAGAGAAGGACTGAAACCACAGAATGCGATTGTTCAAGCAAGTTCGGACAGGATGAGACCTGTGCTAATTACTGCGATAACGACCATCGGTGGTATGATGCCAATGGCAATAAGTACAGGGCAGGGTTCGGAAATGCGTTCTCCTCTTGCAATTGCAGTCATTGGCGGACTTATTACTGCAACCTTCTTCACATTGCTTATCATTCCAACTATCTATTCATTGGTGGAAAGGATTTCCTACAAGAAAAGCAAGAAGATCGCTGAATAAATAAACTCAGTAAAGTTACATAAATGGGAATGCTCCCAATGCGAGGAGCATTCCTATTATCATTATAGTTAAACTTGAAACAAAGATTGGAATACCAACTGGTGCTATCCATGGGCAGGGAATAAGAAATAGCACGTCGATTTCTTTAAGTGATCTTGGCCAACGCGAAGTGAGATACAGTGAACCATAATAGGCAAGATCCCAGAATGCAAAAGCCCATAAAAAAGTGATAAATATCTCGAGCCAACTCGAGCCCGCGATTAGTGCGATTGCGATAAGCATGATAATAGTTGCTGCTTCTCTGGTAATCTCAATAATTTTCAATTTTGGGGGTATTTCACTGAGATTAACTTTGTTAGAATTTATATGAGTTATACCTGCTGCAAGCCGCAAATAATACACAACAACTCCTTCGACATGACCGAAAGCAATGCCAAACAAAGCCAGTAAAAGGAATTTTATTAACATGACACTCCTTTGTTATTATCAAAACCTTAAAATTTTTATTAGTTTCTTTTGACAAAAATATAGCAAGTATTTCATATAGGAAGGAGAATCTAAACAAGAAGTTGGATAAAATGGATTTTATATCAGAATTCAAGAAAATTATTTCAGAACTATATCCAAATGGATTGGAATGGGGCTTGGTGGGTATTTTGACTAAACAATCAAAAGTCTATACACTTTCATATGACTCAAAAATATTATCCGGCATGTTTGAAATATTTTGTGAACCTATTGTACTAAAAATTGCAGAAAAGAATAATCTTGTCGTTGAAAAATCATCTCAAACTGTCTATCCAGACTTTACTCTATTTAAAAAGGGAGAAGAAAATAATAAAATTGCTGTTGAGGTTAAGTCCACTTACAGAAAGTTTAACAAACAGGGAGATGTAAAAAATTTCAGCTACACACTTGGCTCTTACAAGTCTTATCTTCGTGACCCCAAAGGCAAGAAAAATATACTTTATCCTTATCGTGACTATAAAGAACATTGGATTATTGGCTTTTTATATTCAAGAAATCTTGAATGTAAAATTACAGAAATAAAGCAAGTTATAGAAGCATCTCAACTTAAGTCCCCCTTTAGTGACATTGAATACTTTATTCAGAAAAAATATCGTATTGCGGGAAAAAAACCTGGAAGTGGAAATACAACTAACATTGGCTCGATAAAAAGTAATACAATTGAAGATTTCCAAAAGGGAGAAAAGGGATTCTCAACAAAAGAAAAATTTGATAACTATTGGAAAAATTACTAAACATTATGAATGATTATATATTGCCTAAGTTCTTAGAAAAAGTTACCATTCCTCCAATTAAATGTCAGGGAATAAAAACAAAATTGGTTCAATGGATATTATCCAATTCAATATTGCATAAAGAATCAACCTGGATCGAACCTTTTTTGGGATCAGGTGTAGTTGGTTTTAATTCTGGGGCTCGGCATGCAATCTTGAATGATATCAATCCACATATAATAAATTTCTATTTATCTTTGCAATCAAATACAATTAATGAATTCACTATCAGGGAATACTTGGAAAAAGAGGGCTACTTTTTAAGCGTAAAAGGTGAGTCTCATTATTATAAAATTAGGGATCGTTTTAATGCTAAACATGATCCGCTTGATTTTCTATTTTTATCTAGATCCGGCTTCAATGGTGTTATGAGATTTAATTCCAGCGGGAATTTTAATATACCCTTTTGCAAAAAACCAAATAGATTTTCAAAAGCATATATAACCAAAATAGTAAATCAGGTTTCAGCAATTCGTGCTATTATAAAAATAAATTCCTGGAAATTTACGAATCAGGATTTTGAAACAATTATCACATCCGCAAAATCAAATGACTTTATATATTGTGATCCTCCATATTATGGAAGACATGTTGATTATTTCAATTCTTGGGATGAAAGTAATGAATATTCATTATATGAACTATTAAAATCTTCAAAAGCGAAGTTCATTCTCTCAACTTGGCACAGCAATAAGTATAGAAGCAATCCAA
>JACNJG010000207.1 GCA_014382685.1 Candidatus Cloacimonadota bacterium | reverse complement strand
TTCTGTAATTTGTATAATATTTGACAAGGAAACACTGCCTTCCAATTTTTAAACAAATTTCATGCAGTTTTTCGCTGGTTCTCCCGACCAGCATTTTTTATATTTAGAAATGAGAGTATGATCGATAAAAATGAACTAAAGAAAAGTATTGATCGCATCTGCGATGAAACCGGTTTTCAGCTTTATGACTGGAAACTTAAACGGAGAAAAAACGCCCATAATCTGGTTGTTTATATTACAAAGCCAGGAGGTGTTTCCTTAGAAGATTGCGGGGTTTTCAGTAGAAAACTCGGTGATGAGCTCGATATGAACGATATTATCGAAACTCGATATTATCTTGAGGTTTCTTCTCCTGGACTGGAGCGCCCGCTTTATACACTCGAGCATTTCCAGAGTGCAGTTGGCGAATTTCTTAAAGTTACTTTTCTCAAAGACGGAAAAATGTCTGAAACGATACGTGGAAAACTTTCTGATGTAAATGGACAGATGATTACCCTCGTAAGCGAAGATGGCGAAGATAGATTGATCAATATATCTGCTATACAAAAGGCAAAAACTGTGTTTGTATGGTCGAGCGCATCTTCATCAAAAAAGAAAAAGAAATAGAGGTTATTATGGCATTTAATTTGATTTCTATTATTGAAGAATTTTCCCGGCTGAAGCAGATCGACAGAGAAAAAATAGCTGAGATCATCAGGGAAAGTTTGGAATCCACACTCAAAAAAAAGCTTTCTGAAGAGACCGAATTGGTGGTGGAGATAAATTTTGATGAAAACGAAGTAGTGGCAAAATTCGATGCTGTAGTTGTTGAAGAATCCACAGGTTTCCTCGATGAAATAATACTTGAAGAAGCCCAAAAGATCAATCGTGAAGCAGAGATCGGTGATATCATTCCTCTTGAAATGCCGGTGTCTGATTTTGGACGTAAGACAATACAGTCTGCACGCCAGGCAATAATAAATAGATTCAGAGAATCTGAAACCGAAAAGGTCAAAGTGGACTATGAAAAGCAAAAATGGGAGATCATTTCTGGTGCTGTGAAAAAGGTTGAATATAATGGTTACATTATTGATATTGGATTTACCGATGCACTTCTGCCAACTGAAGAACAGGTGGAAACAGAATTCTATAAAGCGGGTGATTTTCTGAAAGCTTATGTTGAAAGTATTCGTCAGTCAAAAAACGGTGTGCGCATCATCCTTTCAAGAAAACGCCCGGAATTCATTATAAAACTTTTCGAAAACGAGATTCCTGAAATCTCAGACGGAATCGTTACAATTAAGAAAATTGTTCGTGAACCTGGTTTTAGAACTAAGGTTGCTGTTGCGAGTAATGATGAGAATGTCGATCCCTATGGAAGCTGTATCGGTACAAAAGGAATCCGTATTGAAGAGATCCGTAAAGAGCTTCATGGCGAAAAGGTTGATGTTGTACTCTGGAGCGATAACTCAGAAGAATTCATAAGAAATGCTGTTGGTCCCGAACTTGTGAAGCGTGTCTATCTTGCTGATAAAGGACGATTTGCCCAGATCATCGTCAATGAAGATAATAAAAATATTGCGATTGGCAAAGGTGGCAAAAACATCAAACTTGCTGCAAAATTGACCAATTACAAACTCGATGTCCTTCTTGAAGAAGAGTATGAAGAGATCGCAGCAAATGAACGACGCATTACAAGTCCCATCTTCGATCTTGACGGAGTTGCTGAAAAGGTTGGTAATATCCTTCATGAAGCCGGATACACTTCGGTACAGGATATCCATCTTGCTACAGTAAAAGAATTGACTCATATCGAAGGTGTGGGCGTAAAAACTGCGGAAAAGATCAAAGAATCTGCAAAATATTTTTAATGCCGAATAAAGCTTCGAATAAAGGTCATATACCTGTTCGAACATGTGTGATATGCAAAGAAAAAGGTTCGAAGTACTCGATGCATAGGTTCGTGATACAGAAAGGTGCCATCCTCTTTGATGAGAAAAATGTGCTCGATGGAAGAGGATATTATTACTGTGATAAGGAAAAATGCAAAGCTTCGTTAGACTCATGGTTAAAGAAAGCAAAGAAAAAGTAGCAAACATGCTTCGGCTTGCAAGGAAAGCAAAAGCCGTTGCAATTGGCAGGATCGCTGTTGAAAGGAGCATCAAAAAGGGTGAAACCTTGCTCATTTTTGCAGGTAAGAAGGAAAATAATTTCATGAGAAGACGAGCACAGGATTGCATATCAAAAGGGATTAAAATATCTCATCTTTTTGATGACAGTGAATTGAGCAATATTTTTGGACGGCAAAAATTGACCCTTGTGGCAGTAATTGACAAGAATTTCACAAAGGGCATAAATGAGATTTTAGAAAGTTAAAGGATATATATGGATCAAATTAGAGTGTATGAGCTGGCTCGTGAACTCAAGATCTCTCCTCAGGCGCTTATCTCAATTTTGAGGACTCTGAAGGTGAAAGTTAAAAGCCACATGAGCTATCTCGAAGATGATACTGTTGCTCAAGTAAAACAGATGTTTCAAGAACAGTTGGACGCTGCAAAAGCACGACAGAAGCAGAGAAAGAATTACCAGAAAGAACAGAGGCAGAAACGTCTTGAAAAACTGAAAAAAGAAGAAAAGAAGCAAACTCAAAAGAGAGACGATAAAAAAGAAGAGAAGAAAGAGCCAGGGAAAAGACCTGAAAAACGCCATGAAAAACCAAAATATCCTTCCCAAAAACACGTACAAAAAGATAAAGAGAAGCCAAAAGCAAAACCGATTGACAAAACTCCTAAAACTACTACTGCTAAAGACAAAGACAAGCATAAAGACAAATCCTATAAAGATAAAAAACAGAAAATTCTCGAAGAAAAGCAGAAGAAATTCTTTGATCAGCAAAAGATCAAAGGCAATATAAAAGCAACTCTTACACAAGATCCCAGACGCAAGAAATATAAAAAAGAAAAAACAGAAGTTGAAAAAGAAATTACAAAGATCGTTATCGGTGAATTTACCTCAGTAGCAGAACTCGCAAAGATCATGGATAAGAATCCAACTGTGATCGTTGCAAAGTTCATGGAATTGGGGAAGATGGTTACCATCAACCAACGTTTGGATAACGATTCTCTAATTATGATCTGCGATGAATTCAATTTTGATGTTGAGTTTGAAGATCAATATGGAAAAGAAATTCTTGAAGTTGATATAGAAGATGACGACAAAGCTGAAGTCAAAGATCGCCCTCCTATCGTTGTCGTTATGGGGCATGTTGACCATGGTAAAACATCCATCTTGGACTATATCCGTAAAGCAAATGTTATCGCCGGTGAAGCAGGTGGTATCACACAGCATATTGGAGCGTATCAAGTTGAGTTTAATGATAAAAAAATAACTTTTATTGATACTCCCGGTCATGAGGCATTTACTGCAATGCGTGCGCGAGGTGCTGAAGTCACTGACATTGCAGTTATCGTTATTGCTGCAGATGATGGGGTTATGCCACAAACTATGGAAGCTATCGATCATGCAAAAGCTGCTGGAATTCCACTGATTTTTGCTATAAATAAGATTGATAAACCTACTGCTGATGTCGAAAAAGTGAAGGTTCAGCTTTCTCAAAAAAATATCCGTCTTCAGGGATGGGGTGGCGACATCGAATCTGTAGAATGTTCTGCAAAGACAGGTGAAGGTATCGAAGGACTGCTGGAAACAATATTACTGGTTTCAGAAGTTGAGGAGCTTACAGCCCGATTTAATCAGAAAGCAGAAGGTACGGTTATTGAAACCAAGCTCGATAAGGGCAAGGGTCCTCTTGCTACTGTACTGATACGAAATGGAGTTCTTAAACCGGGAGATATTATCATTTGCGGAGCTCAATACGGTCGTGTTCGACTTATGCTTGATGAAAGACAAAATGAAGTTAAGGAATGCCCTCCATCCGGAGTTGTACAAATACTTGGTTTGAATGGTGTTCCCAAAGCGGGTGATACTCTTAATGTAGTTGCTGATGAACGTAAAGCAAAAGATATAACTTCAAAAAGGCAGCAGGTTATAAGACAGCGACAGATCGCTACAGGAAAGGGAGTTACGCTCGACAATATATTTGATAAAATTCAGGAAAGCGAGATAACTTCTCTCAATCTGATAGTAAAAGGTGATACTGACGGCTCAGTTGAAGCACTTTGTGATACACTTCAGAAAATACGTAATGAGGAAGTTGGAGTCAATGTGGTTCATCGTGCTGTAGGTGGTATTGTTGAAGCAGATATTGACCTTGCTACTGCTTCAAAAGCTATTATTATTGGATTCCATGTTCGCCCCAATGCAGAAGCCAGATCAGCTGCTGAAGTGAACCATGTGGATATACGATTGTATGATATTATTTATGAAGCTATTGATGAAGTGAAGAAATCTCTTGAAGGATTGCTCTCCCCGATGCTCAGAGAAGAATATCTTGGAACTGCGGAAGTGAAAGAAATCTTTAAAATTTCCAAAATCGGCACTATTGCCGGGTGTATGCTCACAAAAGGAAAGATCACAAGTGATGCTTTTGTAAGATTGTTCCACGATGATATCAAAGTCTATGATGGGACTATTAAAAGTCTGAAGCGGTTCAAGAATGAAGTCAAAGAAGTAACCGAAGGGCAGGAGTGCGGAATTTCGATCGTTGATTTCAACGATATCAAGGTCGGCGATGTCATTGAAGCATTTATTAAGATCGAGGAAAAGAAAAAATTAGAATTATAATCAATGCCTGTAAAAAGCGTGCTTGTAAATTTATATCTTCCTACTTCCCATTCGCTTAAGAACAAACGAAGTATCGTACAGAGTATTATTAAAAAACTAAAAAACCGTTATAATGCATCGGTGGCAGAGATCAACGGACTGGATAAATGGCAGTATGCAGGTATTGGAATCTCGGTTATCTCAAATGATCCAATTATTATTGATAAAATACATAAAGAGATCATAACTTTTATCGAAACCAACTACACCGATGTCCAGATAATGGGAATTCAGGATTACGAATAATGCAGCAGCATAGAATTGACCGGCTGAATAAACTCCTCTTTCAATCAATTTCAAATATTGTGAATTTTGAGCTTCGTGATGATCGACTGCAAGATGTTAGTATTGAGTATGTAATAGTGTCTCCCGGCATGAGGGATGCAACAGTTTTCTTTTCTGTTTTTAATGATGAAAAAGAGGTTTTGGCTTTAGCGGGTTTGAATAGTGCAAGCAAAGTGATCAGAAAAAAGCTTGCAGATATACTGAATCTGCGCTTCACTCCGAGACTGCATTTTAAATTCGATAAACAGGAACATAAGGCGCAACATATCGAAGATATAATCGAGAAAGATAGAGAAAGAAATGAATCTGAATGAATTCAAAGAAACCTTTTCCAAATTGATTGGAAGCTACGAGATTTTCATTCTTACCACTCATGAAAATTCTGACGGTGATGGTGTAGGTGCCGAATACGCACTTTATCTATACCTTGAAATGTTTGGAAAAAACATAAGAATGATAAATAATGATAAACCTTCATCTCAATGTGAGTTTCTTCATATTGGTAACAAAGTTCACACCCAGATAAAAACTCTCGATAAAAATGCTATTATTCTAATGCTTGACTTCAACGAGATAAATAGAATTGGGAAAAGGTTAATTCCACTGCTTACATCGGGTAATCAGATTGTGAGGATAGATCATCATAAGAAGCCGGAAGCGATTGAGAACTGCATTTCATATATTGACGATACGGCTTCCTCCACCTGCGAGCTTGTGTTCAATATTATTGAGGATGACCTTCCACATTTTCCTGAAGATGTGCAAAAAAAGATCGCACTTGCCCTTTACAGCGGCATTATCTTTGATACGAACAATTTTGCAAATAAGAATGTATCTCCAAGAACTTTCGAGGTGTGTGCTCATCTCAATGCTTATGGTGCTGATAATCATCTGGCGTATAAAAAGCTCTTTGAGAATAGAAAAACAAAAGAATTGCAGCTTCTCGGGCTTACTCTTAGCAGCATTGAAGAATTCCATAACGGAAAGGTCGTTATGTATTCGACAACTCAAAAAATGCTCCAGGATAGCGGTCTTCAGATCGAGGTTACAGAGGGTTTTTCTAAGGATGTCAAACCTACAAATGGAAGAGAGGTAGTAGTATATATTCGTGAATCCGGCAAAGATACCTATCGAGTTTCTCTTCGTTCAAGCTATCGGGATGTCCAGAAGATCGCTGAATATTTTAATGGCGGGGGTCATGTTCTGGCATCGGGCTTTCGCGCAAAAATGAAATTAGCTGACCTGAAATCTAAATTATTATCTCTGCTCAAATAAATTTAAGTTATGCAAGGTGTAATTTTTATTGATAAACCCGCTGGAATGACCTCTTTTGATGTGATCAAGCGTTTGCGTGTTGTTACAGAAATTCGCAAGATAGGGCATGCAGGTACATTGGATCCTTTTGCAACAGGTTTATTAATAGTTTGTATCAGCAGGCAGGCAACGAAATGTATTGATGAATTTACACAATTAGACAAAACCTATACTGCTATGTTAAAACTCGGCGAAAAAACGGACACGGCTGATATTGAAGGAAAGTTAATCGAAGTGAATGACATTCCCGAAAATGTTGAGCAAAATATTGATAAAGTATTTTCTTCTTTCTTAGGAAAGATCGATCAAGTTCCTCCTCAATTTTCAGCAATTAAAAAAGGCGGAGTACGGCTTTATAAAACTGCGAGAAAAGGGATTCAAGTTGAAGTTGAACCCAGGAAAGTTTTTATTCACACACTTTCATTCTTGAATTACCAAAAACCTTATCTTGAATTCAGCTCAACTGTTTCCAAAGGCACATATATTCGTTCATTGGGTGAAGATATTGCTGCAAAGCTCGGTACTGTTGGGCATCTTACAGAATTGCGAAGAGATGCAATTGGTCCTTTTTCTGTTAATGATGCACTAAGTCTGGAAGACATAACAGAAAGAGCTCTTGAAAATTCAATAAAACCTATTGAAGAAATAATTATATTAGTACAGAAATTCAAAAATGAAAGATATTCATAAGATACAAAAGAATCTGAAAAATCCTGTGGTTACGATTGGCACTTTTGATGGTGTGCATATCGGGCATAAAGCACTTCTGATCAGAATGGTGGAACGCACAAAAGCGCTTGACGGTGTCTCTATTGTAATAACTTATCATCCGCATCCGATCGAGATTTTGAAGAAAAAAGTATATCCTTTCCTGCTCACTGAAAAGATAAAGAAAGAACAGTTTTTGAAAGCAATTGGCATTGATTATGTGCTTTGGCTGGATTTCGATATGAATCTTGCTCACCTTACTCCGGAAGAATTTGTAAGAGATTATTTATACAAACAGATTGGAGCGAAAGAGATAATTATCGGCTATGACTGGCACTTTGGTAAGAACCGATCCGGAGATTTTCATCTTCTGAAAAAAATGGAGCAAGAACTTGGTTTTCATGTTGAGATAGTCGATGAAGTTTTGGTTGATGATGAGATCGTTTCCAGTACTGTTATTCGAAAATATCTAAACGAAGGCAATATTCAAAGAGCAAACAAAATGCTCGGGCGGAATTATTGCATTATGGGAACTGTGGAAAAAGGTAGTCAGGTCGGCAGGGAGTTTGGATATCCAACTTGTAACCTTAAACCTTTGGAGATCAGGAAATTATATCCTGCCATTGGAGTGTATCTTACGCAGATAAAATATGCTCATGAGATGTTTTGGGGACTTACCAATGTGGGAACAAGACCAACGATTGATAAAAATAATCGACAGAAAAATGTGGAGACACATATTTTAGATTTTAGTGAGCACATCTATGAACAGGAAATTGAATTGTTCTTTATTCAGAAAATCCGTGATGAAGTTGAATTCGAATCCATAGAAGCGCTTGTCGAGCAGATCAGAAAAGACGAGATCTATGCTCGTAATATTATTGAGGAATTGAACAATGAATAATTATGCGATCATAACTGCTGCGGGGAGTGGGCAGCGGATGAACTCCTCGAAGAAGAAGCAATTTATTGAAATTGAAGGCAAACCAATTCTTCTTCATACCCTTGATAAATTCATTAAAGCACAGTGTTTTAACAGCATAATCATAACATGTCCTGCATTGGATGTTGGATTTTTGGAGGATCTACTTTTTGGAAAATTTGATTATGAACGAAATCAGATCTCGATAATTCCGGGTGGAAAAAGGCGGCAGGATTCTGTGTATAATGCGTTAAAAATAATCGATGAGACAACAGAGATCGTGGCAATCCATGATAGCGTCCGTCCTTTTGTGAAAGTTTCAGAGATAATTGAGAGTGTTGAATTAGCAAAAAAATATGGTGCAGTAACCCTTGCGCATCCTGTAAAAAATACGATCAAACAGGTTGAAAATAATCATATCATCAAAACTTTAGACAGAAAGAATTTGTGGGAGATCTATACTCCTCAAACCTTTAAGGTTATGCTCATCAAAAAAGCTCATGAATTTGCAAGATCAAAAAACTTAACTGTTCGAGATGATGCAGAATTAGTAGAAATTTTAGGTAAAGATGTTTATGTTTTAGAAGGTTCATCCGAAAATATCAAAGTGACAAATCAGTTTGATCTGGAAATTGCTAAAATAATCCTTAAAAAACAGGAATAGGACACAGATTAACACTGATGAAGCAGATAAACACAGATCCAGAAAATAATATGAAGAAAAATACATTAAAATCTTTGATCTGTGAAAATCTGTGTGCTATAATAAAGAATTTGGACACGGATCAACATGGGTGGACACAGATTAAGAAAATAATATGAAGAAAAATACATTAAAATCTTTGATCTGTGAAAATCTGTTAAAACTGCGTGGTTCTGCCTGCCGGGGCGTATTCCGATTTATCTGTCCCGTGAAATCTCTGTTTTCTATTTCACTGGGATCGGAAGAAGACTGGCGTGCTATTCCCTCAGGAGGAAAAGATGAAAATCGGTTTTGGTTATGATGTTCACAAGTTAGTAGAGGGCAGAGCTCTTATACTGGGTGGTGTTCACATCCCTTTTGAAAAAGGTTTGCTTGGTCATTCCGATGCAGATGCGCTCATTCATGCCATCATAGATTGTCTTCTCGGAGCTGCAAATCTTGGTGATATAGGCACGCATTTTCCAGATACTGATGAAGCATATAAGGACATATCCAGTATCATACTTCTCGATAGAACAAAAGTATTACTTCAGGAATCTAAATATCAAATCGTGAATATCGATGCGACTATTGTTTTGGAAAAACCGAAGTTGGTTGCTTATATTGATGATATGAAGGAAATTATTGCTGACAAACTTGACATAGAAAGCACACAAATCTCGATAAAAGCTACTAGAGAAGAGGGGATGGGTTTTGTAGGAAATGGCGAAGGCATAAAGGTTTTTGCAGTGTGTTTAATTGAAGAAATGTAATAAATGTAATATATGACAGAGAATAATCGTTTAGATATAATAATAAAAAATGCAAGCCAGCTTGTAACAGCAGCATCGAATATACCCAAAACCGGATTAGAATTGCAGAATTTGGGTATTATCGAAGATGGTGCAATTGGTATTGCTGGTGGGATGATCACTTGTATTGGAAAAACTAATAAAATTTTAGAATCCTACAAAGCAAAAACAATTATCGATGCTTCTCATAAAGTTGTTATGCCCGGATTTGTTGATCCGCATACACATCCTATTTTTGTGAAAACCCGTGAAAACGAGTTTGAAATGCGCCTGCAGGGAAAATCCTATAAAGAGATTTCTCAAACCGGCGGAGGAATTCTAGCAAGCATTAAAGATGTGAGAGCAGCTTCCCTTGAAGAACTTATTGAACTGGGACTCAAACGTATTAACAAAATGCTTGAAATGGGCACAACCACGATCGAGGCGAAGAGCGGGTACGGACTCACCACAGAATCTGAAATAAAAATGCTCAAAGCGATAAAGAAGATCAATGAAATTTCAGATATGGAGATCATCCCAACATTCCTTGGAGCTCATGAGTATCCCGAAGAATACAAAGATGACCACGAAACATACATTGATATTCTCATAAATGAGATGCTTCCTGCAGTGAAAGAGCAAAATCTAGCGGAATATTGTGATATTTTCTGTGAGGAACATGTTTTTACAGTAAACGAGTCCCGTAGAATACTCGACGCTGCAAAGGAGCTTGGTTTTAAGATCAGGTTTCATGCGGATGAATTGGAACCGATCGGTGGAGCAGAATTAGCAGCAGAAATAAATGCCGTTTCTGCTGATCATCTTGTCGCGATATCTGATGAAGGTATAAAAAGATTGAAAGAAGCCGGAGTCATACCAATTCTACTTCCGGCAACTACATTCAGTCTTGGACTGTCAAAATATGCTCCAGCCAGAAAAATGATCGATGCAGGTTTACCAGTGGCACTATCGACAGATTTCAATCCGGGTTCTTGCAATTGTGACTCACAGCAATTCGTCACGAGCTTAGCTTGTCTCCAGATGAAAATGCTTCCCGCCGAAGCTATTAATGCTGTCACAATCAATGCAGCGCATTCTCTGGAACGTGGAAACTTGATAGGTTCTCTTGAGGTTGGCAAACAAGCGGATGTTATAATTCTGGACATGCCGACCTATCAATATTTACCATATCATATTGGAAGCAATACAGTGGAAACTGTGATCAAAAAAGGTAAAATAATACAAAAGTAAATGGACTATCAACTATGAAAAAACATATTTTTATCATAATTTTAATTACTCTTCTGCCATTCATTCTCTTGGCGCAATCAAAGATGAATATTGCCCAATCATCTTATCAGACGATTCAATACAATGTTTCTGTGGTGGGAAATGTGCGTCAACCAGGCACTTATTTGTTACAGGCAGAAGATCGCGTTTTCGATGCAATTAGACTGGCTAATACTTTTATTGACGAAAATGGCAATATGCATTTTAGTCCACCGGAAAATTCCTCTACTCGAAATATCACACTAAAAAGAAAGAATGGAATCACCTTTATAGATATTGAGAGATTCCTGCGATATGGTGATGATAAGCACAATCCCTATATTCAGGACGGAGATATTATTATTGTTCCAGCAATAGAAGAAAAAATTACTATATCAGGATCTGTCAATATGGGTGGGGAGTTCGAGCTTGTAAAAAA
>JACNJG010000154.1 GCA_014382685.1 Candidatus Cloacimonadota bacterium | reverse complement strand
GGGTAAAATTTTTGGGGCAGCAAAATTAATGCAAGTTTTTTAACGATTGAGTTTTATAGGAGCTAATTTTATTGACACAAATATAAGATTTGAACTTACAAAACACTCTATGAGTACAAATAATGAAATTCTATACAGAGTATTTAAAGATGATGCCGAGCGCTCCGGCATGGACATGAAAGATTTCTATCATAAGCGAAGAAAGGGGTTGTATCCATTCAGAGATAGTAATGGATATGTTGAATGGCTAAGTCGGCGTGAGTTTCGAATCGCTTCAGTAACCAAACGTTCTAAGAATAGAAAAGTTCGAAAACACAAAAACAAACATCAACATACTAACAGCAAACCCTTCTTTACTACAGAAATGGTTACAGTTTTTCTATTTTCGGGAATTGGCATTTTAACATTTTTTATAATAATAAAACTCGTGCAGTTATTGCTGAGTTTATTCTAGGAAGAATAAGCTGTTAACAATCTCTGGAGTTCTTCTCTTTTTTCCGGTATTTCGGATTTTGAGTTTACAAAGATCGGTTTACCATATATCATCTTTACTGGGGAAAAGGGTTTGGGGATCATAAAATTATCCCAGCTGTTAAGTTCCCACCTTGATTTTATAATAAAAATTCCTGGTATTATCGGTTTGCCTGTTCTGTAAGCAAGGTAGAGCACTCCGTCTTTAACGATTTCTTTCGGACCTGTTGGACCGTCCGGTGTAAAAGCGATATCATAATTTTTTGAGATGGTAACTGCTTCTTTTAATGCCTTCATGCCGCCACGCCGCGAAGAGCCACGAATGGTTCCAAAACCGAGCCCGATTACCACACGTGCAATAAATTCACCATCCTTGTGCTGGGAAATGAGCACATGAATAAACTGGTTTATATGTGTATAAGCAGGAATAAGCATCCTGTTATGCCAGAAGGCGTATATGACTGTTCCGTGAGTTTCTTTTGCAGATATGAGATTGTGTTTATCATACTCCTTGATGCGCAAAGTGCCCATGAGAAGTTTTATTAGTGACGGTCCCAGTTTTTCAACCAGATTAAGAAGTATTTTATGTTTCATTGATCATTGAAAATGCAATTAATGCAACTTTTTCAGAGGTGTTGAATTTTCCCAATTTTTCTTTTATCATACACAGCTCGTTTCTTGTTTTTTGATAGTAATTGTCATCTTCAAGAAATAAGCGGACTTCTTTTGTGATATTTTCGGCAGATGCAGCATGTTGAATGAGTTCAGGCAACACTTTGTTCCCGATAACAATATTTGCAAGAGCGATCATGTTTATCTTTATGAAAGCACGTGCTATAAAGTATGAAAGCCACGAAGTTTTATAGACGACTACCATGGGAGTTCCCATATAGCCGGTTTCCAGCGTGGAAGTGCCGGATTTACACACTACAACCTTACTGTATTTCATTAGCGCGTGTGTGTCATGAATTATCGTGACATTATTTTTTATAGGTGAGATGATTTTTTTGAATAACTCATCTGACACAGAGTCAGCTTGAGAAATAAGATATTCATAAGAATTATTATAGGTTTTTTTTAAGTTTTTGATCGTTTCAACAATTTCAGGGAGAATTCTTTTGATTTCCACATTTCTACTTCCCGGGATAAATCCTACCCAATCTTTTTTAAGATCGAGGGAGTATTTTTTTGCGAATTCTTCTTTTGTGCAAGATATGTTGATTTCTTCACTTATTGGATGTCCCACGTATTCGACATCAGCGCCGATTTCTTCATAAAGCTCATTTTCAAACGGGAATATCACTGCGATCTTGTCTGAGTATTTGGCAATTTTATGAATACGCTTTTTCTTCCATGCCCACACCTGCGGACTGATATAATACAGCACCGGTATGCCAAATTCGTGGGCGATCTTTGCCACGCGGATATTCATGCCGGGATAGTCAACGAGTATTGCAAGATCAGGTTTCCGAGCAATGAATTCAGATTTGAGTTTTCGAAATACTTTTAGAATGAACCCAAGATGACCGATCACTTCGGCAAAACCGATAATTGAAAATTTTGAAAAGGGAAATATAGATTCGAATCCCTGCTTTTGCATCAACGGACCACCAATTCCCCAAATATTAAGGGAATGGTTTTTCTGTTTGAGCTGCTTAATTACTTCAGCAGCATGGACATCTGCAGAACGCTCGCCGACCAGAATGAAAATATTTTTCATAGGTGCAAGACAATTGCCTGACTTTAATCGTCAAGAAAAAGAAATGTGATAGAGCACGATAATCATCCCAAGTTATAAAAACTTGACGCTCAAAATATGTGAAAAATAAGTAGCACCATAAAAAGGAACTGCGAGTTCCTACCTTATGACGCGAAAGCTGTTAATAAGGTACAAGAAATAATTTCAATAATATTGAAAGTGATCCGCAGTTGGTCACTTTTTTTATTTGGAGGTATCTAATCTCAATAAATAGACGGTTTAAACCCTGGAAACAGCGGGAACGCTATAAAAACGAAAAAAGAATTAATGGAAAAATTACTGCTACAAAGGTTCGTTTGATTGGTCCCGATAAGGAAGCCCTGGGTATTGTATCGACTCAAGATGCTCTTCATAAAGCTCGCGAGTACGGACTTGATCTTGTGGAAATAGCACCGAAAGCGAATCCGCCGGTTTGCAAGATAATCGATTACAGCAAACTGATTTTTGAAGAGTCCAAGAAAGCTCGTGAAGCAAAAAAGAAGCAGCATTCGACACAGCTTAAGGAAGTTAAATTCCGACCCAGAACTGATGAGCATGACTATAATTTTAAGGTCAAGCACATCAAAGAATTCCTGGAAAAAGGAAATAAAGTCAAGGTCACTATTCAGTTCCGAGGAAGAGAAATGGCTCATAAAGAATTGGGCTGGGAACTTATCAAAAGAATTCAAGAGGAGCTTGAAGATTATGGTGATTTTGAACAGAATCCGAGAATGGAAGGTCGCTTCTTGATCGGTTTCGTCTCACCTAAAAAGATTCAAAGCTAGCGAATCGTAGCAAGGAAAGTCATAGTAAGGAGTTTTAATTATGCCAAAGCTAAAAACAAGAAGAGCGGCAGCCAAACGTTTTAAGAAAACAGCGAGTGGTAAGATAAAAAGAAACAAAGCCAATCGTGGTCATTTTATGGAAAAGAAATCATCCAAACAAAAATCCAACCTGCGCAAAGGTGGGTATGTTGCCAAAGCCGATGAAAAACGTGTGAAGAACATGTTAGCATCATAATATTACATTTTTACAAGGAGTTGGTATGGCTAGAGCAAAAAATAAAGTAGCTTCCAGAAACAGAAGAAAGAAAATCCTCAAAGAAGCAAAAGGTTACAGAGGTGGCAAAAAGCTCTATCGGGCTGCACGTGAGGCAGTTGAGAAGGGCTGGCAATATGCCTATCGCGACAGAAGAACCCGTAAAAGAGAGTTTAGAAGATTGTGGATCATCCGCATTAATGCCGCTGTGCATGAGCATGGATTGAGCTACAGCCAGTTTATGAACGGCCTCAAAGTATTAAAGATCGAGATCAACAGAAAAATGTTATCAGAACTCGCGATAAACAATCCTGAAGCTTTTGAAAAAATTGTTAAGAATGTGAAAAAGAAATTGGGAAAATAAGCTATCGTGAAAGAACAAATACAGGAGATTTTGGAAGAAGCGAGAAGAAGTATCCCTTCTTGTGAATCAGATAAAGATCTGGAAGAGCTTCGAATTAAATATCTTGGTAAAAAAAGTTCTCTTTCAGACCTCCTAAGTAAGATCGGGACGGTTCCCAAAGAAGAGCGTCCGCAGATGGGTGCACTTCTCAATAAGACGAAGAAAGAAATAGCTCAACTAATTGAACAGAAGAAGCTCAAACTTCATGAAAAGGCAGATGCTTCCAGAGCTCTGGGCTTAGATGTAACAATGCCCGGGAGACCGCTTCCAGTTGGTGCAAAGCATCCCCTGTATCAAATCTGGGAAGAGATCGAAGATATCTTTATTAATCTCGGATTTGAAGTTGCTGAAGGTCCGGAAATTGAAAGCGAATATTACAATTTCGATGCACTGAATACACCAAGCTGGCATCCGGCAAGAAATCCTCAGGATACGTTTTATTTAAAGGGTGGTAAACTTCTACGAACGCAGACTTCACCAATGCAAATTCGTGTGATGGAGAAATTCAAACCTCCTATTAAGATCATATCCACCGGTCGATGTTACCGCGTTGATAAAATGGATCCTTCGCATTTGCCGGTGTTCCACCAGGTTGAAGCACTTCTGGTAGATGAGGGTATCACAATGTCGGATATGAAAGGAGAGCTCGATTCATTTATTAAAAGAATTTTCAGCGCAGATACACGCTCCAGATTTCGTCCTCACTTTTTCCCCTTCACAGAACCAAGTGCAGAGATCGATATTCTCTGTATAAATTGCAAGGGGGAAGGTTGTAAGCTCTGCAAAAACTCCGGCTGGCTCGAAATGGGCGGCGCAGGCATGGTCGATCCGGCAGTCCTCGAGGAAGTGGGCTACGATCCAGAAAAATATACCGGATATGCATTTGGTCTAGGAATTGAGCGCATAGCTATGCTTCGATACGGCATCTCAGATATCAGGAAATTAGTGACTAACGACCTGAGGATATTGAAGCAATTTCAATAAGTATATTTTTTACGTTAAGAGAGTATCATGAAAATAAGTTATAATTGGCTGAAAGAATTAGTTCCGACACAATTAAATATTGATGAGTTTTGTGAGAAACTCACCATGTTCGGTCTTGAAGTTGAAGAGGTTGTTCAGCCCGGAAAAAAACTTGAAAATATTGTTATCGGTAAAGTTGTTTCTGTAGAAAAACATCCCAATGCAGACAAACTGAGTTTGTGCAAGGTTGATGTCGGTGGAGATGAATCGCTTAGCATTATTTGCGGCGCCCCCAATGTAGTGAAAGATATTCTCGTTCCCGTAGCGATGATCGGAGCAAAGCTTGGTGACTTCGAAATAAAAAAAGCAAAACTTCGTGGCGTAGAATCGTTTGGTATGATATGTTCGGAGAAAGAATTGGGTGTTTCTGATGACCATTCCGGCATTATGATCATAAAGCAGGACTTCGAGCCAGGCACTCCTTTTGCGGACGCAATGGGAATAAATGATAATATCATAGAAGTTGAGGTCACACCAAATAGACCTGACCTTCTTGGCATGATAGGTGTGGCACGTGAAGTTGCAGTAATGCTCAATACCGAATACGAGCATCCTGAAATTGCTTTTGAAGAATCTGAAGTACAAACTAAGGATGAGATTTCAGTTATTATAGAAGATGCGGAGAAATGTCCTCGTTATTGTGCACGAATGGTAAAGGGAATTACGGTTCAGCACTCTCCTGAATGGATGCAAAGAAAATTGGTCGCATCAGGTCTTCGTCCGATCAATAATATCGTAGATGTAACAAATTATGTACTTCTCGAATATGGGCAACCCCTCCATGCTTTTGATTATACAAAGATCAAAGATAAGACAATCGTTGTCCGAACTGCAAAAGATAAAGAAAAAATGATGCTTCTCGATGATACTGAACTCAAACTGCATTCCAACAACCTGCTTATCGCCGATACAGAGCATCCACTTGCACTTGCCGGTATTATGGGCGGACTTGATAGTTCAATAAACGATAACACGAAAGATGTTGTTATCGAGTGTGCTTATTTTGATCCGAGAAATATTCGTGCATCCGCACTTGAATACGGATTGCAAACCGATTCATCTAATCGTTTTGAAAGAGGTATGGATCCAAATGGATTGATAGAAGTTATTGACAGGGCTGCACAACTTATACAGCTCACAGGCGGTGGAGAAATATCAAGTGGAGTTGTAGATTGCTATCCTCATAAGATCGAACCGAAGATTTTAACACTTCGTGTATCACGCGCAAATAGTATTCTTAATGCAAAAATGTCAGTCGATGAAGTTAAAAATTATCTTAATAATTTTGAATTCTCTACAAAAAAGACATCAGAAGATACCTTTGAAGTAACGATCCCAACCTTACGTCCCGACATAGAGCGTGAGATAGATATTATTGAAGAACTCGCCCGATGCTATGGATATAATAATGTAGAATCCCATTTTTGGATCAACAGGATAGACAACAAACAGAAAAGAACGGTTGTTCGGCTTACGAAAAACCATCTTATCTCACTTGGTTTCTTTGAAGTGAACAATATGAGCTTTGCAAGTCCTGATGATCTTGATGTGCTGAAAATTCCGGAGAATGATTTCAGACGTAAAGTAGTAGAATTTGCCAATCCAATGGGTGAACAATTCTCAATAATGAGATCGACGCTCATACCTGATCTACTTAAAAATGCAGATTTGAATCTCTCCTATAAATTCGAGAATTTTAAGCTATTTGAACTCAACCGGATTTATCTAAAAGAGAGAGAAGATACTTTTGCTGAACCCACTTATTTAACTGGTGTTATTGTTGGAAAGTTCGATCCATTCTATTGGAAAGAGGAGCAAAGAGCCACATCATTTTATGATGTAAAGGGTATTGTGGAATCAGTTTTTTCAAAAATACACTGTTCAAAGAATATCACTTACAAAGTATCAAATCAACCTTATTATGAAGAGGATTCTGCAGCAGATATCTTTCTTGATGAAAAGAAAATTGGATCCTGTGGTATTATGAAGGATGATGTTTTGAAATCTTTTGAAATTGAGGCACTTGTATTACTTTTTGATATTGATCTTTCAAACATTATCCCATTATATAATGAAAAAGCCATTCGTTTCACAGAGATCGTAAAATATCCGCCGGTGCTTCGGGATATTGCAGTTATTGCACCTTCTGATATCGAGGTTGGAGAGATCGAGCAAGAAATAAAATCTGTCGATCCAAACATTATAAAAGATGTTCAATTGTTCGATGTATATACAGGCAAACAGATAAAGCAGGGATGCAGAAGTCTGGCGTTCAATATTACTTTCCAATCCGAAACTTCAACCCTAACTGATAAATATGTGGATAAATTATTTGACAATATTGTAAACAAATTATCACTTGAACATCAAATAGAATTAAGGCAGGAGTGATGGATACGCACGTGCTTGATTTGATTGAAGAGAAAATTAGGAATCTAATTTCGAGATATAAAATTTTACAAGATAAATACATTCAGGTTCTGAAAGAAAATGAAAATCTCAATAATAAATATAAAGATCTGTTCTATAATACGGAGAATTCGCAGGAAACAATAGGCGAACTCCAGAACGCTGTGGAGCGCTACAAAGAGCAGAACCAAGATTTGCAGAATGCATTAGCTCAAAAAGAAGAGCGAATAAGAAAATTTACAGAACAGGCGAACGAAATCGATTCGAGAGTAGGTTCGATGCTCCAGGAAATTGATAATATTATTGGAGAATCGGAAACACAGCCTGCTGGAAGCAATGATTAAATTTTAAATATATGAATAATATTTCAGTCGACATTTTGGGTGATACATATTCAATCGCAGGTGATGTAGATCCTGACGAGATCCGAAAATATGCTCATTTTTTAGATAATAAGCTTGTTGAGCTCTCGGAGGAATATAATCCCCAAAAGAGATATGACCTTGCAATTTTGTGTGGTCTTAATATAGTCGAAGAAATGTTCAGAAAACAGAAGGAACAAGAAAAATTAGAAAATTTTGTACAAAGAATTTCAAAATTATTGAATTCATTGGACGAAGAGTGATTTTGTTCTATACTTGTTGATATAAATTATTGTTCTTTCCAGAGGCCTGCCCTGTTCGTGATGGCAATCTTGTTTTGTGCTAAACCGGAACTATAGGGTGTTCAATTGTGTATGGCGTGAATGCCTACATCGCAGTAGGACTTATAAAGTACATATAGAATCCCCATCTTTTTGAAAAAATAGTTCAAACCAGTTGTTACACGGCAAGGGCAGGTTTCATTATGGAAAGGAAGAAAGATGAACGGTATACTGTTACCAATAGTTGGCGTGGTGGTAGGGGTTTTCGTCGGCTGGTTGTCATTCAGATTGCTCACAACCAAGAAGATCAAACAAGCTCATGTCGAATCAAAAAAGATTAAAGAAGAGGCGAAACTTGAAGCAAAAGTAATCAAAAAAGAAGCTGAAATTGAGGCAAAAGAGAATTGGTATAAGAGAAAAGCTAATTTAGAAAAGGAGATAGAGGAAAGGAAGAAGGAGCTTCGAAAAATCGAGGGTAATTACAATCAGAGAATAAGCAATATCGATGAGCGGCTTAGCAAGTTAGACAGAAGAGAACAATCCATTTCCGATCGCGAGCGACATCTTCAAAATAAACAGGTAAAATTGGATGATGATGAAGCTAAATTAAAAGATATACTCGAAAAAGAAACAAGAAAATTAATGGAGATTGCTAACCTTAGTAAGGATCAGGCAATTGAAATGCTTCTTAAGAAATATGAAAATGAAGCTCGTATCGATGCAGCCAAACTCAGAAAATCAATCATTGATAAAGCTAACTCTGAAGCTGAAGAAGAATCTATAAAGATCATTGCAAATGTAGTGCAAAGAACCGCTGTCGATTACGTGACAGAGTCAACAGTTTCTGTTGTTGGTCTGCCATCTGAAGAAATGAAGGGCAGGATCATTGGGCGAGAAGGACGTAATATTCGCACTTTTGAAAACAGTTCAGGAGTAGAGATCATTGTTGATGACACTCCTGAAGCTGTCATTATCTCCAGCTTTGATCCGGTTAGAAGAGAGATAGCAAAACGCTCACTTGAAAAGCTTATTTCGGATGGAAGAATTCATCCAGGCAGAATTGAAGATATTCTTGCAAAAACAGAAAAAGAGGTAAATAAGATCATTGAGGAGACTGGTAAGAAAACACTCATCGATCTTGCAATTCATGATCTTCCAGACAACCTGAGAAATATTATCGGACGCCTGAAATATCGTACAAGTTATGGACAGAATATGCTCAAGCACAGCATTGAAAGCGCATGGATATGCGGTATGCTTGCGGCTGAACTGGGATTGGATCAACCTCTTGCGCGAAAGATGGGACTTCTGCATGATATTGGAAAAGCTGTTGACCATGAAATCGATGGCTCCCATGCTGCTATCGGAGCTGACATTGCAAGAAGAAATGGAATGCCACCTATCATTGTGAATGCGATTGAGGCACATCACGAAGAAGTAGAACCTGAATCGGTTTATGCGATACTCGTTCAGGTTGCAGATGCAATCTCAGGTGCACGTCCTGGTGCAAGAAGAGAAACACTCGAATCATATCTCAAGCGACTGGAAAAATTGGAAGAAATTGCCTATTCCTTTGAAGGTGTTCATAAGTGTTACGCCATTCAAGCAGGAAGGGAAATCCGTATTATGGTAGAGCATAATACTATTGATGATGCACAGTCAGAATTGCTTGCATCAGACGTGGCGAAAAAGATCGAGAATGAAATGCAGTATCCCGGACAGATAAAAGTAACTGTTATTCGAGAAGTACGTAAAACCGTGCTGGCAAAATAATGATCCGAATACTTTATATTGGTGATATTTTTGGCAAACCCGGCAGGAGAACGGTTAAGGAACTGCTTCCTGGTTTAAAAGAAGAATTTGCACTTGATCTGGTTATTGCAAATGGTGAAAATCTTGCTGGCGGACTTGGAATGACACCTGATACGGCAAACGCTATGTTCGAGCTTGGCATTGACGTACTCACATCCGGTAATCATCTATGGGATAAGAAAGAAATAATCGTACATCTTGCAAAGGAAGAACGCATATTGAAGCCCATAAATTATCCGCCTGGTGTTCCGGGCAACGATATATACGAAATTGAAATTCATGGCAAAAAGATAGTTGTGCTCTGCTTGATGGGAAGAGTTTTTACTGTGACTGTTGACTGTCCCTTCCGAATAATGGATGCTTACCTGGAAAAGCTTATGTCTGAACGACCGATCATTTTGGTTGACTTTCATGCCGAAGCTACTGCCGAAAAGCAAGCAATGGCGTGGTATCTTGATGGTAGAATTTCTGCGCTGATAGGATCTCACACTCATGTACAAACTGCCGATGAGAGGATACTTCCACAGGGCACTGCATATATTACAGATGCCGGTATGACGGGACCTCATGATTCTATAATAGGACTTCGAACAAAAGATGGGATTGAAAGATTTCTCACTCAAATTCCAAACCGATTCAACCCGGCAAAGGAAAATTTAATGCTTAATGGAGTGATCGTTTCGGTTGACGAAAAAGGATCAGCTCTGGATATTCAGCGAATCAGGAGAAGCTACATACCCGAATAGAGAAAATCTATGGAAAAAATATTAAGCGGAAAACCAGTCGCAAAAGCTATTTATCAGGAACTTAAGGAAAAAGTAGCTATCCTATATGATAAAGGAATAATTCCAAAACTCTGTGTTTTCAAAGTAGGAAGCGATCCTGCATCAGAATATTATGTTCAGAGTATTCAGAAACGGGCTAAGAAAATAGGAGTGTTCGTTGATGTGGTAACCTACGAAGACCTTGCACCTCAAGAAGAACTCATTGATGGGATCCGGAAAGCGAATAAAGACCCAAAGATTCATGGCATCATGCTGCAAATGCCCCTTCCGGATCAATGTGATCAGAATGAGATCGTGCTTCATATTGATCCTCTCAAGGATATAGATGGCCTTCATCCTGTAAATGCCGGCAAACTGATCTTAGGGCAGAAATGTTTTGTACCATGTACACCATCTGCTGTTATGGAGTTGCTCCATTATTATAAAATTCCTACTGAGGGAGCACGGGTCGTTATCATTGGGAGAAGTACAATTGTGGGACTTCCCCTGTTTAATCTTCTTGTTCAGAAGAAAACAGGCGCAAATGCCACTGTGACTTTGTGTCACTCACGATCAAAAAACATTCATGAAATTTCGAAAGAAGCTGACATTCTTATTGTCGCAATTGGAAAACCAAAATTTGTTGATCATACATATATTTCGAGTAGATCAGTCGTTATTGATATCGGTATTAATGAGATCTATGATACTGATGCAAAAACGAACATTTTCGTTGGTGATGTATTTTATCAGGACGTGTTTTCAACGGTTCAAGCGGTCACTCCTGTGCCTGGAGGTATAGGTGTGATCACTACAGCTTCACTGCTGAAGAATGTAGTTGAGGCGAGCCGGGGTTGAGGTGAAAAGGTGCAAATGTGAAAAATATTTCAAAAATGAATTTTTTTATTGACTTATAAATATTCACTAAAGATTTTTTGTTCA
>JACNJG010000053.1 GCA_014382685.1 Candidatus Cloacimonadota bacterium | reverse complement strand
TATCTTTAACACAAATAAAAGAGAATATTTGTATTGATATTGTTGGTTGGAGTGTGCTCGATATATATGATACTTCCGACATATCAAATATTCAATACTTAAACACTATTGATATGAGCCCTTATCATCAGGGATATAATCCAACATCTTTCAAAGTAATAAATGATACTATACTGATTGCATCAGGTCAATCAGCAATTTCATTCTGGAATATTACAAATATTTCACAATGGGAATATATTGGGCATTACGAACCGGATGAGTATTTAGAAGATAATTCAAATTTTGGAATTTATGGTAATAATCTTATACTTTTAAGGTTTGACGGATTGGAATTAGTGGATATATCTGAACTGACAAATCCTCAATCAATTGATTTTCTTAGCTATTTTTTACCTAAATTTCAAATAATAAATGATAATGAAAACATATATGTTGGCACAATTTACGACGGAATAGGAATTTATTATATAGCAAATAATGAATTACATTTTTTAGAAAATTATTTTGAATATCCGTATTTCTATTCCGCTCATCTATATTCAAACCACTTATTTTTGCAAACAACTAATTATGGTTTATATGTATTTGATATTTCAAACCCCAATGAACCAATCGAAATACCGACAATTCTATTTAATGCTCCTTATGGACGATTGTACGGTAAGGATGAGCTTATCGTAATAACAGATTATGAAGAAATAAATGTAAAAATATTTGATATTACTGATCCGATTAACCCTGTTTTGAGGAATACCATACCACTTACATCTTCGGAATTTTACTATTCATACCCATATTTCGATGCTACTGAACCGAATGTGCTTTATCTTTTTAATACGAACCAAGGAGAACTTAAGAAATATGACATTTCAGAACCAGGCAATGCCCCATTGGTCTTTACCTATAATGAGATATTTCAGGAATGCAGCTTTTTCGTTAAGAATGGCTATGGTTATGCACTTTCAAAAGAAACACATCCTCAACATCTCTATATTATTGGGGGATTAAATGTTAATAATCCAACTATTATTGATACAATTGAAAACTTTTCCCAATATACTTATTCACCATATATTTACCTCAGTGGTGATTATTTATGTTTACAGTATTTGGCAGATTATCGTGAAACAAAATTATATTCTTTGGATGATCCGGTAAATCCACAATTTGCATGTACACTGAGAGTTCCTACATTTAATTGGCCAATGATGATTTATGAAAATCTTCTGTTTACAAAAACTGGGAACCTTTCGTATGTGTATAATTTAAATGAGTGCAATGGAGATACATTAGAACCAATAGACCATTTCTATGGGCTATCCCAAATGTATAAAACTAATTGTACTGATATAAATAATAAACACTATCTTTTTATAACTGAAGATTCAAATGTTGGAGTGTATGAATTTAGCTACAGTTGCGGCGTAGATGATGAACCGGAAATAGTAAATGATCCAATAATATGCAGCCCCAACCCCTTCTCGACCTCGACCACAATATCATTTGAATTAAAATCGAACCCTCACAATCCATCAGAGATAAAAATCTATAATGTTAAAGGACAACTTATTAAAACCGTTAACTCGTTCCCAAACCCCTGTTTGGGAATGATAGAAGCGGTTTGGGATGGACGAGATGAAAGTGGAAAAGAAGTAAGTGCTGGTGTTTATCTGTTTAAACTCAATAATAATGATGAACATATCGGAAAGGTCTTGAAACTAAAGTGAGATTACTTAATCAAAGTAAGTAAACCTCTCCAAACTTGACTTAAAAACAATTCAACGATACCTTTGAAACATGAAGAAAATTGCGGTAGCAATGAGCGGCGGATTGGACAGCACCTACGCAGCGATCAAGCTGAAAGAGCAGGGCTATGACATTTTTGGTATTACCTTGCAAATGTTCTGCCGACAGCACCCGGCAGATGAGCCGGAAAGCACCGATCAATTCCAGGAAGTAAAAGCTCTATGTGAAAAACTCGGGATACCGCATATGCCCATTCAGGCGGAGGATTTCTTTGCATCAACAATAATACAAAATTTCTGCGATGAATACATGGGCGGTCGAACGCCCAATCCATGCGTGCTGTGCAATAAAGAAATGAAGTTCGGGCTGCTGCTGGAAGAAGCACTTTCACGCGGGGCAACGCATATTTCTACAGGGCATTATGCGTCCATCGAATTTGATGAAGAAACAAAGCACTATCTGCTCAAACGAGGCAGGGATGTCACGAAGGATCAATCATACTTTTTGTGGAGATTGAATCAATACCAGCTGGCACATACGATCTTTCCGCTCGCCGAGGAATCTAAAGAGAAGATCAAGGAGAAAATTGCTCAGTATGGTCTTAAAGTTGAGAACAAGCCGGAAAGCCAGGAAATTTGCTTCGTTCCAAATGATGATTATAAAGCATTTCTTAATAATAAATTTTCCGATAAAATTCAGCCCGGGGATATTGTTGATGTTAGTGGAAATGTGCTTGGCGAGCATAAAGGATTTCCTTTTTATACGATAGGGCAAAGAAAGGGTTTGGGAATTTCCGCGCCACAACCGCTTTATGTGCTTGAAATTAGATCGCAAACAAATGAGATAGTTGTTGGTCCCAAAGAAAAATTATATCACAAAGGATTGATCGCACGGGAATGCAATTGGATAAAATTTGAAAAATTAACAGAGACAGTTAAAGCAAAGGCAAAAGTGCGATACAATACAACTGAAAAAATTTGCACTATATTTCCTGAGTCTGATGGGATAAAAGTTGTATTTGACAAGCCGCAGATGAGTATAACTCCCGGGCAGTCGGTGGTATTTTATGATGGTGAATACTTACTTGGAGGAGGAATTATTGAAAGAGCTATTGATCAATAAATCTTAGTTTCTGCAACGCATAAGAATAGGGAAATTATATCATTATCTATAAAAGCATAGTTTGATTAATTTCTAATTTCTAATTTCTAATTTCAAATAAAATGCTAAAATCCAAATTTCAAAGTACACCTTATTCCCAATTTCATTCATCATTGATGGAAAAATCAATTCAGGTTAGCAGGTTATATTTCAACAAATTTTTCGCATTTTTTGTTATTTGTTTTATTCTCTTTCTCTGTGCTCTCTGCGTTCTCTGTGGTGATTCTTTTTTTATTTTGTTTTAATTGAGGTATGTAATCATGAATTTTTTATTATATAGTCTTCTCAGAAGAATTTTCTTCTTAAATATTTCTTTAGTGGAGTTTTGAATAATGTCCTTGTAGAAGGGAACATACACAATATTCCGATGAAATCGGTGATAAGTCCGGGGGTTATCAGGAGTGCTGCACCAAATAAAATGATCGCTCCGTCGAGCAAGCGGTCGGCGGGAAATTTACTTTCGCTAATATCCCGTTTAATTGCATCAATAGTGTTAAAGCCCTGCACTTTTACAAGATAGGCACCTCCCAATCCCGTGATGAAAATAATAGCAACTGTACGCCAGAATCCGATCAAAGAGCCGACCTTTATGAGCAGTGAAAGCTCTATCAGCGGGACGAGAGTAAATATCAGGAATAAATAAAAAACTGTTCTTTTTCGCATTGGAATAATTGTGTCCTTTATCATTTTGCTTTAAGGAACCTATAACATTTTCGGGATGAATATTCAAACACACCTCCCCCGATAAATCGGGTACTCCTCTCAAGAGGAGATTTACTCTGTGTTATCTGCCTGCCACGGCGTAGTGAAACGAAGACTGGTGCTCTCTGTGGTTTTATCATTTTGATTTTAGTTTATCCGAGTTAGGTCTTACAAGAAGAGAAAGAGGAATGAGAACTGCATAGCCAAGTACGAGGAGTATCGTTCCAAAGGTTGTTGTTGAATTCACAATGATGAATCCAGTAATGATCGCAACAATCGCAGCAATAAAAAGTAGTATATTGATCTTTCCAAATTTAAAACGTTCGATCTTGTCTGCTTTTTTCTGTGCCATATAAAAAATCTCCTTGATTATAAGTATAGGTAATTATTTAAGAGTATCAATTTTTTTGTCCAAAAGAATTTAGTACATTTCTTTATGTGGAGCTTATTTTAATTGCTCCAATGCTTCCCGCGCTTTGCCTACCGCCTCTTCATTGTTATTCTCGTCAATGGAGCGTTGCAACAGTTCCTTTGCCTTATCTGTCATGCCGTTTTCTAGGTATATCAATCCAAGATGATAGCAGATCACGGAATCATCAACATCACTTTCAATAAGAAGCTTCATTGCCTCCAATGCCTCTTTGTAGTATCCGAGTTTATAATACACCCATCCAAGACTGTCCCATATATAGATGTTATCAGGTGCCAGCTCCACTGCTTTTTCAAGCAGTTTCTGAGCTTCTTCCAAACGGATGTCATGCTCGGTCAATGAGTAGCCGAGCCAGTTCAGAAGGTCTGCATTTTCCGGGAAAAATTGCACTCCACGCTCCAGCGTTGCGATCTCCTGCTCAAAGAGATCGTGCTCATTATAGAACTGTGCCACATTGAGGTAGAGATCAAGATTTGTACTGTCCTGTTCAAGAGCTTGTGAAAAATATTCCTGTGCCATTTCAATATCATCATTGCCTGCATAATACTGTCCTAGCCATCGCGCACTTGACATTTCTTTATTCGGACGCATTTCGAGAAGCATATATACGGAATCGGCAGAAGTTCCTGTTTTTAGCTTTGCATAAGATATCAAAACTATTGGATAATTATCTATACAGTGCAGCAGTTCTACCTCAGAAATATATTTTTTGCTCAAATCGAGCGAATCCAAATTTGCATAATTGTATGCCAGCAGCGCTTTCAGAGTGCAGGAAAGAGTGTCTGCTTGATTTGATTCTGCATAATCAAGAAGTGTATGAAAAAGCGAAACATCTCCGGTCTCGCTCACAATAAAGGGAATAATATTCAAATGAGGAAGAAGAAAGCGTTCATCACTGATCTTGCCAAAGTACTCATTCGCCTGCTCGTAATTTTGGAGTTGTATCTCGGAAACTGCCATCATTTCGTAAAGCTCCTGCAGGCGGTCTGGTTCCATGCTTTCCTTTTCCTCGAACAAGGATTCGCCGTATTCGAGAGCTTCCGGGAATTTCTTTGCTTTATAGGCAGAAAAGAAGAACATCCTTTTTTGCACGGAATCCATTAACTCAAGAGGAAAATAGTCCGAAAGCTCCAGTACTTTTTCGAACTGCTGGGTGAAATAATAAGAGAGCAGTAGCTGTCGCATGGAGATCGTAGTAACTTCTTGGAGGTTTTCAAGCAGATATTCCAGTCGCTCGATCGCTTTGTAGAACTCCTTGTTGTTATAATAGAAATCACCAAGCCAGGCATATGCCTGAGAGAAGTTCGGGTCAAGTGCGAGAATCCTATGTAATGTCATTTCAAGCATCACATTATCTTGCAGGCGGGAGTATTCCAGTGCGATCTGATACAAAAAATCGGGATCATTAGTATCTGTTTCAGCCCGATGAAGATATTGCATTGCTCTTGTACCATCCTCCTCCTGAAGCGCAACTCTGTATAATTCCAGGAATAGTGACCCATTATCTTCAATTTGTTGCAGACCATCCATAAGGATTTCTTTTGCTTTTACTGCATCACTCACAGCAAGATAGCTTTCTGCAAGCATTATATATACTTCCGGAAGCACGATGCCCTTTGTTAGAACATCTTCGGCAAAAGTAATGAGCTTCTCGTCATTTTGCAGATAATACAGCACATTCAGGCGCTCGATGATAACCTCTTTCGAGTTTGGGTCGATTCGATAGGCGATCTCGAGAAGAGAGTCCGCAGTGGCGTATTGCCCCTGATCTATTGCTACTTCTGCAAGAGAGTAATAATAGAGCGGATTTGATGCATGGACAAAAGCGCACAGAAATAAAAAGCCGCTCAACAAAATAAGCGGCTTGAGTATATGTGTTTTTGTCATATTATAGTTGTGCAAAATACCCGATCGATATTGAGCGGTCAGGATTTTTGTATTGGTTGCCGATGAAGTCACGGAAATTTATCTGTATTCGAATATTTTGGGCAATATTAAGAAGAACGGCAGCGTTCAGATAGCCGTTTCCTTCTCCGAAGCTATAGGCTTCTTCATCTCCGCTTTTGCCATTATCGTTGAATGCAAAGTCATATTCGACAAGCAAAGTAATGTGCTGGTTGATGCTCTTATCGAGTCCTACAAAGAAATTCAGGTTGTCGTCATTATCATCCCATTCTGTGCTATAGCTGATGCCTCCGTGTAAACCGAGATTTCCAAGAAAATGGAAATTTCTGCTTACCACTGCATAAAAGCCCTTTGATTTTATCGCAAAACGGTTTATTTCTGTACTATCATTCAGGGAATCCGTATAGGTGCCAAAACCACGAGAGTCAAACCCGATGGCAACAGCAGGCAGTGTCGGAGATTCGTCAAAAATGCGGTATTTCACGAACACACCCGGATAAGAATTCCATTCCGGGATCGAGTCCCCGATGATGTACTCTCCGCCGTACTGAATGCCGAACATGAGTTTGGGCAGCACTCCCACTCCAGCTCCAAATGAAACGCCCCCTTTATCAAAAATGCTGATAGGAAATTTTACTTCACCTTTTTGAAGTATGCCTGCAGTCGGGCAATCAATAAGCTCTGTCATCTCCAGCGCAAAAAGTGCCTGACTGATGAAGAGAAGAATAATTATTATTCCAAAAATCTTTTTCATGCAACCTCCGTATTTATGGATATGAAAAGAATTTTCATGCTTTAGTGTCAATATTTTGAAGATTTGAGAGATTTAGTTTTTTGTAGATATCGGTCTTCCCAATAGCGCAATCCCCTTGGCATATCATAGAAATTCAGCTTATTTTCCACAAGATCTTTTCTCCATCCGATCTGTGCCTGAGTGTAATGTTCGTTATTTGAAGCTTTACCAAGCAGGATCAAACGCATGAGGATGTGCTCAAGAGCTTGTGGATTGTAACCTGCTCGCGCTGTATATAGCAGTGCAAGCTTGTCCGCTTCTTCTTCATATTCTTCAAGCCGTCCTTGATAAATGGTTTCGTAGATAGAAAGGGCTATATCTTCCAATTCGGCTTCCACATCGTCATATTTTTCATCGTGTCCATACAGACTGTCTGCAAGCATATCGAGCTCTGCAAATGAGTCTTCTGCAATGATCTGAACTTTTCTCTTTTCAAGCTCCTTCATTCCGTGGTAGTGAGAAACATGCCCTATTTCATGACCGAGTACAGAAGCGAGCTCGGCTTCATTATCAATAGCTTCCAGCATTCCGGTAGTAATGAAGACAATTCCGCCTGGACAGGAATAGGCATTCGGCACATTGATATCCAGAATAAAGAATTTATATGGAATATCATAGGCATCACTTGCTTGCGCGACGAGGAGCCCAACATAATTTACGTAATCCTGAAGTTTCTTATCGTGATATAAACCGAGTTCAGCGATTTTATTTGCGATGGCAAAGCCCATTGCTTCTTCTGAGAAAGTGAAGAATTGAGGAGCATCGAACAGTGGGAGTTTTACGCTCTTGCGAATTTTTTTCAGGTTTAACGAGCGGTATGTATCATCCCTGAACTGCTCAAAGCCATAAGGGTTGATGTGATAACTTAAAAATTCATCAATAAAATCAACTTCCTCGTCGATCTTTTTTGAGAATTTTCCACTCATCGCTTTTATGCCTGCGGTCATGCCGATCTGTGAAATTTCTGTTATTGCTTTCTGAGAGCTCATCTGAGCAAACAGGTCTTCTGATTCTTTTTTGCCTTCTATAACTTTGCTGGAAATATATCCTGTCAGTGTATCTGCCTGAACCTTGAGCCATGCGTCATTGTCTTCAAGTATTGTTACCGAATAACCTTCCGGCAGGGTCGCAAGAGGTGGATAATAGGAACCGGGTCCGCTTCGGAGATATGCCTGCTCACGCTTGATGGTGGCATTTCCTATTGCAAAAAGGTGTAGAATTATCACAAAGAGACCGAGTAAAACTACAACAAAAAAAAGATAAGATTTCTTTTTCATTATTTTACCTCCAGGGTAAAGACGCCATCCCAATCTTTGGGGATTTCGTGTTTAAATTTTCTGCATCGTTCCAGCATAACGCCGGACGCTTTATCATTGATGGGATTTTTAGAAAGTCTTTCAAAAATGTCAATAGCTTTATTCCATTTTGAATTTCTATAGTATGAGAGCGCCTCTTCATAGTCCTTGATCCATGCATTGTTCAGGATCGCTTCTTCTGTGTTTTCATCAAGAAGCTCATACACGGAAGTTGGTTCGGTCTTCCCTTTGACGCGGAGACGGTCAAGCTCTCTGCATAGGAATTGCTCCTTTATGAGGTCATAGGTAGATTCGCTGAGCATGATCTGGGTTTTGTATATCTTGTTCACTCCCTCGAGCCGTGCTGCAAGGTTCACGTTATCTCCGATCGCAGTGTAGTCCATTCTGTTTTTGGAGCCGATATTTCCTGCTACGATCGGTCCGGAGTTTACCCCGATCCTTGTATGGATATGAAAGTTATCCGCAGCATTGAATTCCTGCTTTTCTTGCTGTAGTTTCTGACAGTATTTTCTGTGCTCGAGCGCAGCACTGCATGCCATAATTGCGTGATCTTCTTTTGGAATCGGAGCACCGAATATTGCCATGATGCCATCGCCTGTATATTTATCGAGAAGTCCGTTATTTTCCAGCACGATACCGGTGATCTTATCAAAATATTCATTGAGTAAACCCACTAATTCTTTGGGGGTTTTGCCTTCTGAAAAGGTTGTAAAGTTTGCAATGTCTGTAAAAAGGACAGTCGCGGTAATGCTGTCTCCGCCGATCTTTACTGAATCCGGATCAATGAGCAATGTTTCTATCACATCGGGATGAAGATAGCGAGTGAACACCTTTTTGATATCCCGCTTGGATCGTCCCTCCATAATGTAGCTGATCGTGGCACTGTATCCGTAAGAAAGTACGAATCCAATGAGCGGCATTGAGAGGTTGAGCAGAATTCTGTCCGCGTTCCAGAGTAGAACTGTGATGCCGAGAATATATGCAATTACAAGAAGCATAAGAGGGTTCGCAAATTTTGGCTTAAGCCGCATGAAAATAATAAAAGTTATGAAGGCAACAAGAATAACATGAAGGAAATTTATCCAGTCGGGAACGATGGTCACAAAATCTTTATTCAAAAAATTGCTTAAAGTAGTTGCCCATATCTCCATACCCGGATAGGGATTGATAAAAGGAGTGGGACGCAGGTCGGAGAGTCCGGATGCAGTTGCACCGAGGATGATGTATTTGTCTTTGAAAGTGTTGTTCGGCAGCGAAGGTTCTCCGCCTGTCTGCATGGCAAGAGCTGACTGGAATACTGCAGCAAAAGGATAATATTTGAAAACTCCATCTTTGCCGCCTGATCCGTACCAGTTAATGAAGTATTTGTCATTTTGGGTTACCGGAATAGAGAGCCCATTTGTGATAAAAGCATTACTCTTCACAATGATATCGCCGTGCTTCTGCCCCATGAGGAAGCCGCTGTAACCAACCTGAGGATAGTAGTTTTCTTTATAAAAATAAACGAGAGGAACTCGCCGAATGATCCCGTCATCATCGGGACGAATGTTAAGAAATCCCAATGATTTTGTAGCTTGCAGAAGAACATCTATGGGTATGATGCCACCTTTGAAATCTTGAGAATAAAGTGAGCTTTCTACTTGTGGATCGACAGAAAAGGGTGTAATATCCGGAGTGATATCGGTTTCGTTCATTGTAAATTCAGCGCCGAGAATGACGTTCCCAGCCCGATTAATAGATCGTGCAAATGCGCCATCGGTTTCGCTGGCATCGGTTTCTGCACGGTCAATATCAGGATCATCGAACATCATATCAAAAATAATTGCTTTCGCTCCGACTGCTGCAAAATAATCGACAGCAATGCCGTAAAAATTACGGGGCCATTTCCACAAAACGCCGAAGTTTTCAAAATAATTCAGACTGGTATTATCAATTGCAACAAGGACTACATTGGAATCTGCGCGCTCAGGGATCGGGAATTTGCGGAAGCGGTAATCTACAGTTTTCCATTCTAATTGTTTTCCAATATCTGTTTCGTGAAAAAGAGAGACCAGAATTGCAATGATGACTGCAATTATGAGACCTACATACCATATTTTATATATCTTGCTGAAAAGATGCCCAAAAGTTGATTTCTCGTGTGTAGCGCTTTTTTTCATGATGTTACCCATCAGTTAATTAATTTTACACAATAAGAAGACATACTTCTTTTTATGCAACATTTTCATTAATTAAAGAAACTATACGATGGCATCGTATAATATCCCGCCAAACTATTCGATGGTGTCGTATAAAAACGGCAAAAACTATACGATGGCATCGTATAAAAGTTGACACGAAAAATATTATTACTCATTAAATGCAATATGGAAAACATATTATATCAATATAATCCCTGGTGGGAGAATGAATTTATTCCGAAGGGTATCAAGCCAAGGGATATTTATCTCAATAAGTTGAGAAAGTATCAGAAAGATAATGTGATAATTTTGGTAACTGGACTGAGAAGAGTAGGTAAAACGAGTTTGCTGAAATTATATATTCGGAACCTGATAGAGAATAATGTAAAACCTCAACATATCTTATATGTCAGTTTGGATGACTATCTTTTGAGAGAAAATACAATTCTTGATATTGTTGAAAACTACAGAAGGATTATGAAAATCAATCTTAGTGAACATATTAATTTATTTTTTGATGAAATTACTTACAAAGAGGATTATCATCAGCAATTGAAAAATTTATATGATCATCAGAACGTCACAATTTTCGCATCAGCGTCATCAGGTTCCTTGCTGCAGGATAAAAAGGCATATCTTACAGGCAGATCGGTTGCTTTGGAAATTCAACCATTATTTTTTCACGAATATTTACAGTTCAGAGATATCCATATAAAGAAAAGCGAGTCCTACTTATTGGAATCTTATTTCAAAGATTATATGAGAGATGGAGGGATGCCCGAGAATGTTCTGAATCCTGATAGAGGATATTTGATAAATTTGGTTGATGATATTATTGAGAAGGATATTATCGCTTTTTACGGGATAAAAAACCACCAGAAAGTTAAAGACTATTTTTCACTCCTAATGGAAAGAAGCGGCAAACAGGTTAGTATAAATAAAATAAGAAGGATCTTAGATATTTCCCCCGACACATCCAAAAGATATTTATCATATTTTGAAAAGACCTATCTCGTCCATCTTGTATCCCGATATGGAACGACAAATGAACGACTTTTGTCACCTAAGAAAGTTTATGCATGCGATCTCGGGATCAAATATCTTTTCATAGGCAAGAGAGATTTGGGAAGTTACTTTGAAAATTATGTTTATATGAACATTAGAAATAGTCGAGATATTTACTACCTTTATCAGAATGGGATTGAGATTGATTTTATTACTTCTGATAAAATTCTCATCGAATCCAAATATCACAGCGAAATGAACGAAAAGCAGAAAACGCTTTTCCAATCATATCCAGCAAAAAAACGGCTTATAGTCAATGACATACAGCAGGTAGAGAAACTTCGGGAAATAATTTAATTCCTGAAGGATTCTATATTTAATTTTCTCTCACTCCACCTTTTTTGCATCAAACGTGCCATTCGGCTGGATA
>JACNJG010000123.1:1570-11758 GCA_014382685.1 Candidatus Cloacimonadota bacterium | reverse complement strand
CGTTATGTGCAGCATGCTGGCCAAGAACAAATAACATGATAGAAATAAATATAGCATATTACGAAAAAAAAGAATGGAAAAGATTTTTACAATCAATAGATGATAAAGACAGTATGCATGCCACCTGGAAAGAATGGCATAATGCTTATCAAAAAATAAAAGAGGAACTGATTTCACAGGATTATGTTGGTAATGATTTTGTGGTAAATATTGATGAGTTGAAAAATTACTGCAAAATTAAGAGAATAAAGAACGATGGTAAATTAGCAAAATGGTATTACAAAAATGAAATCATATTTCAAAACTGATGATATGGATGAAAAACACATAGAAAAAATTAAGCAAATACTGACAGACTGGAATCCGTTAGGAGAAAGAGCCAAGCAAATTACAGATTTGGAAAACTATGAAGTTGAAGCGATTGATATATTATTTTTCATAGACAAAAAAACTTCGGTAAACCAAATTAATAAAGTCATGGTTCAAATTCTGTCTGAAGCATTTAACCTTGAAATTAACATGGATTTATCAAGAAAATATGCAGAAATGATTAAAAAAATATTAGTTGAGAAAAAAAGCACGACGGTTTAACAAAAATATACGACATTTAACGGATAGTGGTAAAGTTGAGAATGAGAACATCTAATAAACATATAAGCAGTTTGTTAGTAAGGTGCTTCTAAAAGTCCAACGTTTCATGGACAAACATTCATAATGTCATAAGTATCGGCTCAATAAGCTCGAACGCCCTCTCTTTATCCTTTTCATACACTAAGATCTGAATAAAGCTTTTCTTGCTGGAATACTCAAAAAAACTGCCGAGTGAAAGCCCTTTACGGCTATATGCATAGGGGATATCATTGTTTTCGAGTATCTCAACTATTGCATCGAACTGCAAGGTATTATGCGCTTTACACAATTCTACGATTTCTTCGGTAGAGGTATCCGTTTCATTTTTTTCTTTACTCATACACGATCTCGAATTCTATATCATGAATAATTCTCTTCACCTTAACTTTGAGTTTCTGACACAGCACAAATCTCTGCTTGCTTCGTTTTCCTACAACAACATAGTGCCTTGGATCAAACTCGAAGTAATCTCTTCCGATGGCAGCAAGTGGAATATAACCTTCAATCGGAAACGAATCCAATTCCACATAAATATTCCGCTTATTAAAATTCACGATCAATGCATCAAAAACCTTACCAATATTTTCACGCATGAAACGGTTTTTCTTTAATTCTCCAAGACTTCGCTCTGCGGTCATGGCTCGCACTTCCATATCTGAGGAATGCCCTGCAAAGGTTTTTATTTCATTTAGAGAAAATCGTTTAGACGTCCATTCAAAAACATATTGTTTGATAAGATGGTGAACCACGAGATCAGGAAAGCGGCGGATAGGGGAGGTGAAATGAGTATAGGACTTCAAAGCAAGCCCGAAATGTCCGATATTTCTATATGAATATTTTGCTTTCATCAAACTTCTAAGAAGCAAATAATCATACACACGATGCTGCTTTTCGTCTGTGATTGATTGTAGAAATTGTTTAATTGCAGTACTGATATCTTTATGAGTAAAATTAAAAGTAAATCCATAAGCTTTTATGGTGCGAGCAAATTCAGTGATCTTTTCTCCATTTGGAGGTTCGTGAATGCGAAATATTGCTGCACTGCACTTTCTTGCGATCAATTTTGCTACAAATTCATTTGCTGCAAGCATGAATTCTTCAATAAAAAGATGGCTTTCTGTTTGATGTGTTCGCAAAATATCAACAGGACTGCCCTGTTCATCAAAAACAAATTCGGAATCAGGAAGATCAAAATCAAGACTTCCTCTGGCATAACGAGTTTGGGTGAGATTTTGAGCCAATGAACGCATCTCTATTATGATATTCCTAACCTCTGGTTTGATCTCTTCATTATCTCCCTGGTCAAACAGCACATCCACTTGCTCATAACTCAATCTTTGATCACTTCTTATTACAGAAGGATATACACTCGAACCAAGGGCTTTGAATTCAGCATCATAATCAATAATAACAGTCATTGTCAGCCGGTCGACATCTGGCTGTAAACTGCATAATTCATTGCTCAGTTTGAATGGCAGCATTGGAATGACATTTTGCAGAAGATATATGCTTGTTCCCCGCTCCAGAGCATCACCGAAAAGTGCGGAAGGAACCTTCACATAGTGAGATACATCAGCTATATGAACGTATAGTTTGAAGGTTCCATTATCCATTTTTTCAAATGATAATGCATCATCAAAATCTTTTGCAGTTTTTGGATCGATCGTAAAAGTTACAAGATTTCTGAAATCCTTTCTTCGCGATATCTCATCTTTAGAAATAGTATCCGGCAAAGCTTCAACTTCCAGGATCACCTCTTCCGGAAAATTAGTGGGGAGTCCATACTGCGTTACTATTGCAAGATAATCTACATTTGGATCATCAAGTGCTCCCAATACTTCTATTATCTTTCCAGAAGGCAAAACTTGCTGATATCTATTACCCCAATCTGTTACTTCGACAACTACTTTTTTACCGGTAATTTTTGTTAAATCTCCCACTTCCAAAAGTTCAACTTCAGTATCAAATTTCGGATTATCAGAAACAAAAAATACATGACCATCTTGTTTAAAGGCAGATCCGACCAATGTGCTATTTTTTCTTTCAATCACCTTCACTATTTTACCAACCGGACCTCGCTTTGCCTCCTTTGTTACTATGAATTCAACAATATCATGATTATATGCATTCAGACAGTTTTCTTCATATACTTTCACATCTCCATTCTCCGCATCAATAAAGCCAAAGGGATAATTCTTTGCAAGAGCTGACGCATCAAAAGTACCGATTTGCGCTTTTCTTTTGGAAGGAGACGAGTAAGTTCTTTTATGCCGAATTATTATTCCTTGTGACTCAAGCTCTCTTAAAATATTTTTTATCTGCCTGTAATTTTTTGTCTTGACATTGAATATCTTTGCTAATTTGGGCACAGAGAATTGTCTGTCCGGATGCCTTTGAATGTAGTCTTTTATCTCTTTGTTTATATCTTTTTGTGACACTAAAATCTATTTCCTATCTTTTCATTCAAAAATTCCATGATCTGCTCCTTTTCATCTTGACTCTTTGTAAATCTTATTGACTGTCCCCGAAATCTATCTAAACCACGAGGACGATTGAAAGTGCTGAGCATTACACCTTTTTTGTCAGCATAAAAACATTTGAACTCACTATACTTTCTTTCCCTTTTGAAAAATAACACTTTCACAAAAACATGATCCTCATAAAATTCATAATACGTTGGAACGAAAAATGAAAAGAGCGAGGAAAGAAGAAAAACAATTGAGAGTAAAACCCAGAAGAAATTGAGTGTTATTGAATATACAAATACTGAAGCCAATACAAAAAAAGCAAGCACGAACGCTGAAGATAGGGGAAATTCAACAAAAGGAAATGAAATCCAGGAATATATTGGTTTATTATTCGACATTGAGCGCTTGTTCCTTACATTTTTCTATTTCTTCTTTAATATTTATTATATCTGAAAATATCGTAACATTGTGATATTTTGCAGAAATTGTACTAATTTCCCTCTGCATTTCCTGAATAACAAATATCATGGAAAGCCCTATAGGTTTGTTCGTTACGCTAATTATCTTACGTATTTTTTTTAGATGACTTTTTAGCCGGACAATCTCCTCAGTAATATCAGATTTATCAATATAATAGTTTATTTCTGATAATAATTTCTCCTCATTGAATTTTGAGAGGTTAATTTCTTCATCACTCGTAATTTCTTTGCAAATATTCTTAACTTTTATCTTCAATTCTTCGAGATATTCTGGGATTGAGTGCTCGATCGTGTTCAGAGAAACCTCAATCTGATTGATAGATCTAATAAAAAATTCTTCAAGATGATCACCCTCTGATTTTTTTTCATCAACAAGTTGTTTTAAAGCTTTTTTTAACGTGTCAAATAGCACTTTTTGAAATTCATCTGATAAATAGTATTGATCGATAGGGGAGTTCTCCATTTTTTGAAGTGTCATGAGATCAGATAGTGATATAGTTGTATTAAATCCAAGATTTGATTTTAATTTATTTAGTTTATCGAGTATCTTTTTAATATGTTCGTCATCAAAATCCATATTTGCTATATCATTTCTTGAATCTTTCATCGAAACTAAAACGTTAATTCCACCTCTATTTACAAATTTCGGGATAAATTGCTCAATTTTATAGGACAGATATTCGGGGAATTCATAAGGGAGTCTCGTTCGTATATTTAGATATTTATCATTCAATGATTTCGCGCTCACCCTCAGATAAATATCATTCTTATTATATTCTGCCACACCAAAACCTGTCATACTATTCATAGAAGTTCCTTATTCATTTCTTTGGTGGGAAGAATATTTTTGTGATAAATATGTCAAGAAATTAAGAATGGGGAATGGCACACTTATAATCAACACCCCTTGAATAATTTCCAGAAACATCTGCAAGTTTACATAATATACATTATCAGACATTGGGCTTGTAATATTCTTTATGTGAATATTGGAATATTTGAAATATTTTTTTTATTGAAATGTGGTTAAATTTATTTAAAATATTTTTTTTGAATTTTTTTTGATAACTAAATTTTTTTATTAATTATATTCAATTTTATTAGTATTCAATGTTGAATATTTTTTTAGGAAAGGGGAAGTTCACATTTTAACTTTTTCTTCATCTTAATTTTTGTTATCCTTCACGCCCAAGTTAAATTTGTTCTTATACTCTTTAATGAATTTCACAACAACTTTGATAAGTAAAAAAATAAGTATAACAATGGAAATAGTTTTCCAAAATTTTGTTTTTTTATTCTCTTTATTCTGCATTGGTTCTCCTAAATAAAAAATTTAATGCTTTTATTAAATATAATGTATTTTAGAATTAGAAATTTATCTGTGTCCAGAAATATCTGATGTGCCAAATTTTTTTAATCTCAAGCGGATATCCGGAGCAAAAGTTCCTTGTGGAAATTCGAGTAAATAATCAGTATAATATGCCAAAGCTTGTTCATTCAAACCAAGCTGGTTAAAGCAATTCGCAATCATGAAGCATACATATTCCCTGTATGGATCATCATTGTCTGTTAGCAGCTCCCTACAAAACTCAACAGCAACCGCATACTCTCCCTGATCATAATAATAATCAGCAACTTGCATCTTCAAATATGATATAGCAGAAGAATCCTGAAGTGCATTAGATAACTGCTCAATATCTTTATTCAACAATGCATTGTTATTAAAATACATATTTCTAAGAAGTGAAAGAGCAGCATTTTTTACATTATCATTTGCCTGCATAAGATGCATCTCATTATTCACTGTTCGATACATTCCGGCAATATCGTTTACAAATTTAGATTCATAATCATGAGTAAAAAAACTTTTAGAAATGGAATCTGCTGTAGAAAAATCTCCTTTGAGAAGCACTGTTTCAATACGCTTCACCTTAGCTCTTTCCTTCACATCTTTATTGTAGTGTTTATTCTCAATAATTTCAGTTAGCATATTCTCACTCTTTAAATAATCTTCTTGCTGTAAATAGCATTGTGATAGCAATATATTTAACTCAGCTTTATCTGTTGATACGCTGGTAAAATCAAGTGCTTTTTCCAGGTATATTTGTGACTGAACAGGATTTTGATATTCAAAAAGTTCAATATATGCAAGATTCTTATATGCTCCAAAAATATATGATGAAGGCAGCGATACCTTCGTTTTTTGATAAAGTCCAATAACTTTTTTATAATGCTTATATGCCTTTTCGTGATCATTGAGAGAATAATATAGCTCCCCTATCTTATTTTCCAGAAAGAGAACCGTCTGTTCATCCTCGGTAGATTTAAGTACTTCGGAAAAACACTGGATACTGAGCTCGAATAATTCCTGTTTTTCTGCAAGTGTCGAAAGCTTGATCAACGCATCATTACCCAGAGTTTTATAAAGCACAAAAGCCCTTTGATACTGCCTTGAGAGCACAAGGAACTCGCCGATAAGCTCCTGCAATTCGATACTCGGCTCCTGTTTCTGCCGAGTTTCTAAAGCCACAATTATCTCTTCATAAGAGAGATTGAGTTTCTCTATTCGATAACGGACATTTTTATAAGTTTTATTGTTTAAAATATCTAAGTACTCATTCATGGCATCATAATATCTTTCCTGCAACTGATAGATATTAGCCAACTCCTGAGCAAATACTATTGAATCCTTTGATCCCTTTCGAGCTCTTAGATATAATTCAATAGCATCATCGTAAAGATTGTATCTTTGATATACCTGCGCTATCTGCCTGATAGTCGACAAGTTGGTCTTTGCATTTTTAAGCATCACTTCTACCATGTTTCTGGCTTCATCAAGCTGATTTTTCTTGATCAGTAATTCAATTCGTGTGATTTCATAGTAATTATTTGCAAGAAAATCCTTCTCGTTTTCAAGAAATTTTTCTAAAGAATCGAGTTTATTCGTTCGCATATAGAGATATATTAACCTGCTAACCACCTGCCTGTTATGTGCAAAATTCTCAAGTAATTGTTTATATAACATTTCGGCTTTAATGAAATTCCCCTGCTGTTCATAGTGCATTGCTTCACGAATTTTTACCTGAAGTACTGCTTGATCATCAACAGCATAAATTGTCTGTGTGAAAATTATGACAAAACAGATTATTATTATGAGATATCTAATTATTTTCATGCTGTATTTTTTCCAAATATTCTTTGATCAGGCGGTGGTATTCTTCGGGATAATTTTCATTAATATACTTCAGAATATCTTTCACTTCCATGTTTGTAGTGTCAATAACGAGATTGTCCGGCACATCCCATTGCTTTGCGTCGGGTGTTTCGGATTCTCTTTTCTTGCTGTAATCCCGCTCATGGATCGAGCGCTGAGCATCTAGCAGTCTGGATAGGATATTGTTCTGCTGGCGGATCACCTGCTCATCAATGATACCCCGCTGCAGTTTTTCCACTACTTCTTTTAGCTCATTTTTCAATCCTTCCATATTTCCAAGTAGTTTTTCAGCTTCAGGATAATCCCGCAGCATTCGCTCGAAATTCTCTTTTATCTGCTGCTCATTACCGGCAATTCTGTCTATCATCCCCTGCTGCTGAGGCGTCAAACCCCTGCCCTGTTGCAACTGTCCCATCATTTGCTCGAGCATTGCCTGTGTAAGCATATTTATTGATTGCTGCCCCTGTGACATCTGTTGAAGTTGCTGCAAAAGCTGTTGCATACTTCCACCGGAACCTTGCGGCTGCTTGCTCTTCGAGAGCAGAAGGTCGATGACCATCAGGTTCATTGCCTTAAAAATTTCTTCTTTATCCTTCTGAATATTGTAATGGCTATTTTCAGAAATTTTCTCGAACATCCTTTCAAAACTGTTTAGTGCAATTGCAGAGTGAGGAAAGAATTTTGGGTCCATCATTAAGATGATCATGGGATCCTGAAAAAGTGTATTGACCGAATTCTTGATGCCTTCGTACATACTTATCTCTTCATCGAGAATATCATATGTATTATAGGATTTATCAAGGAAACGCTCCTGTTTTTTGGAGAAGAAAAGCATCTCATTAAGGGTCTTCTTGAGCAATTTTTGAAACTCGGTCATTAGCGATGCCTGCATCTTCATCTGCGCCATGCATATTGAATTCCTGAGTTCAGAACAGCCAACAAGTATATCTGATTGCTTCTTTTTAACCTGCTCATCATTGGATCTAAGCTGCTGTGTTGCCATTTGAAGTGCATTAGTCAGTTTATGCTCCGCTGCCTGCTTGAGCCCTTTCTCGAGCTCATTGGCTGCATTCTTCTCATTATTATCTGCAAGCTCCTTTGCAAGTTCTGCTAACTCTTTTTTGAGAGATTCATATTTCTCATGAATATCTGACTGCGAAGGAGCAAGTTCGCTTAACTGCTGATTTTGCTCAATACGTTCTGAAGTTTGTTCGTTGAGTTGTTTTTGCAGTTTTTCCAGCTCTTCTGCCTGCTGCAATGCCTTTTGCAGCTTTTGTTCCAGTTGAATGCTTTTCAACAACTTTAATGTTTGCTCGAGTTTTTTATTGAACTCCTCTTGAGAAAATTGGAAATTATTCAATGCATTTTTCATTTGCTCTGGAGTGATATGTTCCATCTGCTTTTGCAGTTCTTTCATTGCCTTTTCAAGCTCGGGAGATGAGATTTCCTTCATTATCTCATGGATTTGTCTTAATTTTTCCAGCGTTTCTTGAGCAACAGCTTTATTTTTTTCTAGTTCATCAACAAAGTTTTCGTATTCTTTAGCTGCTTCTTCTGCTTTTTTTGCAAGCTCCTTTTGCTTCTTAATAACCTCTTTCAAATCCTCTTTCTGCTGCCAGTCCATTTCCTCATTCTTGAGAAATTTTCTTCTCAACTCATCAAATTTTTCTTTATTTTTACGGGATTCTTCCAAAGATTCCCTCATCTCATCCATATTTCCGGACTGTTGTTTTTGAATTTCTTCATATAGCTCTTCGATCGAGGGAAATTTAAGCAGGAAAATCTTTGTGTTAGATGTATGTGCTTCGGGAATAGTGCAGTTATCAGAAACTTTCAAATAATAGAATATTACATCACCCGGGAAGAGTGCCTGATCAGAAACATCAAAATTGTAACTCGCAGTCAGTGTGGTAATACCTGTTGTATCAAGAATTGTTTTTAAGTTGTACTCGCCATCATTTTTCTTATAGAGAATTTCTATCTTCTGTACACCGAAATCGTCAGAAGCAGTGAAATCGATCCGTTCCCGCATGTTTTGAGCAAGTATCTTATCCCGTGCCGGTAGGATGATCTCAATTTTTGGCGGAAGATCCTCTTCAGCAAATATAGTCCGTTCTATTATATTATTAGTATTTCCAAGAATATCTTTCAAATAAAAATGGTAACTTCCACTTTTTTCAACAGTAAATCCTGTTCTATAATTGAAGTCCCCTATCGTTTCAAGTTTATTTGTAGTACCATCGGAAAAGACGATCCTGTATTCTGTGAGCTTGTTATTAACTGTGAGCTCTTCTATAATTTCTGTCCCTTTGATCGCAATGATCTTACCCGATATGTCATTTGCAGTCCTATTTTTCAGTTGGGTATAAGTTGGATAGAAGTAGCTTATCTGCAAATTTTTTATAATAGGTTTTTCCAGCACCTGCACTGTAAAGGTGTCCGACTGTGCAAATTCGTTTGAGATCGAATAATGAAGATTATCAGTAACATTATAGAGAATATGAGTATTTGAGGTCATCTTCATAGTTTTCCAGCGTCTCTGCTGCTCTACGTGAATATCATATGATAATTCCGGATAGAAGTTATTTATTATGATCGGGAGATTGCTTCCTTTGAGAATTTTTGTATTTCCCGGGGACACATCTATGAACGAATCGTAATGTGGAGCAAATGCTGTAGGATGAAGAATCGTTTTTGCGGAGGTAGGAAGTAATACGGGGTTTATAAGCAGCACAAGGATAAAAGCAGCAAAGGCAAAAAGAATGGCATGAAAACTTTTCTTCAGTGTTTTTACAGGAAAGATATCTGAAAACTTCAGTTCTGATGCTCTATTATTTGCATCATCAATGACTTTTTCAAGAATTTCTTGGGAATAATGGGTAAGATCAGATTGTGTTTCAAATTCAAAGGCAGACAGAATTATTTCATTATTCAGCGGATCAAAATTTGAAATTTTATGAGCTATTTGCTTTACAGATGGGATTGTGAAGAGAAATCTGATAATGAAAAGTAAAATGACAATTCCTGAAAAAAGTTTTCCGATCAAAGACCATGTTTTTAGAGCATCATAATGTTCGAAGGATAAAGTGAGTGGCTGAATGATAAATGAAAAAACCAGGAAAAGAAGTAATAAAAGTGTAATCAGGTATAGTGCATTCTCAAGCATAGAATTGAGAACATATTTATTTCTGAAAGAGATCAAAATTTTTTTATATAAACTCATGATAAATCAAATATGGAGCCACCAGCGGGATTTGAACCCACGACCTACTGATTACGAATCAGTTGCTCTTCCAACTGAGCTATGGTGGCTTATTAGCACGCAATTAATATCTTATACGTAAAGTAAGAGGAAAGCAAATTGAGGGGACTGATTGTCAAGTTTTGGGAAAATAAG
>JACNJG010000123.1:0-1441 GCA_014382685.1 Candidatus Cloacimonadota bacterium | reverse complement strand
GAGCACCTGAAGAAAATATTCCCTATCTCCCTTTTCTTCAATAAGCTCGCCTGCACCTTTTGCAAGGTCGTAATATTCTTTCCAATCGTCATCATTATTTAATGCCAAAGCCCGAGCATACTCCTCATAGGCAAAGCAAAGATCGAAATCTTCAAAACCGAATTTCTCAGTAATATTAAGGCAGTTCTGAGCATGATGAAGAGCAGGTTCTTTTCTACCAAGGATTGTGTACACATGGGCTACCATCCACTCTCCACGCTGCATGTTTATGGGCTGCCCAATGATCGACCAGTGCATAAGCGAAGCATGTGCAAGATTGAGCATTACCTCATTTTCTTCGTATATTCTTTCCTGTTTATCAAGGAAGTCCCATGTTCTATTAAAGAAATCCACTGCAAATATCTGATGTGCCTGTTCAAGTGTAAATTCTTTTGGTTGATCTTCTTCAAATTCTTCAGCTAAAAGGGTGAACGAGCAGAGCAACAGAAACGAAATTAATAATATTTTTTTCATTTTATCTCCAAGCTCAATTGCTGGATATTTTCAACAAATTGACTGCGTCCTGTCAATTTATCATGCATAATAAACAAATCTCACTTTTAATTTGACAATTCGATTTATACCATACCTTGTATGTATAAAATGATAAAAATCAGGAGATAGAAATGACAGATGTTCAACAGAATCAGCAGGAGAAGAAAAGGGAACTCTACGAAAAGAATTTGAAAAACATAAAACACACAATCGTGGTAATGAGTGGCAAGGGTGGCGTGGGAAAGAGCACTGTTAGTGTGAATCTCGCCTATTCCCTTGCAGAAAAGGGTTTTAAAGTCGGTATCCTCGATGTTGATATTCATGGACCTTCAATTGTGAAAATGACAGGAGTTGAGAATCAAAAATTGGGCTATACGGAAGGACAATCCCCTGCTCCGGTGCAGGTTACAGATAATCTTGTAGTGCTTTCAATCGCATCATTGTTGCAGGATCCTGACAGTCCGGTTATCTGGCGCGGTCCTATGAAGATGAACCTTATCAAACAGTTCATGGAAGATATTGAATGGCCCGAGCTGGATTATCTTATTGTTGACTGTCCTCCGGGAACCGGTGATGAGCCACTCAGCGTTATACAAATCCTTAAGAAAATTTCCGGTGTGATAATTGTATCCACACCACAAGAACTTGCTTACCTCGATGTGCGAAAAGCAATAAATTTTGCAAAAAAACTGGAAGTCCCGATCCTCGGTATTGTTGAGAATATGACCGAAATTGTTTGCCCTCACTGCGGACAGAGAATCGAGCTTTTCAAATCAGGCAGCGGAGAAAAAGCATTAAAGGATTTCAATATTGATCTTCTCGGAAAAATTCCCTTTGATGTACAGGTCGTGCAATCCGGTGATACCGGCAAGCCATTTATTGGTGAGAATGCAGATACCGAAGCAGG
>JACNJG010000056.1 GCA_014382685.1 Candidatus Cloacimonadota bacterium | reverse complement strand
CGCACCGAGATGATCCAGCGTTCGATCGATGATGGCGAAGTTGTGATCTCTGCGAACGGATCGTGCACCACATGGACACCGATAGAATCTACAGGACGGAGTCCCAAGGATACGATGATCGTACGACGTCCCGAAAGTGAAGCCGATATTGATTGGAATTCACCAAACAATATTCCCATTGATCCCGAAACCTTTGATATGATCCTTGAGGATACACTTAAGACCTTTTCCCAAAAAGATAAAATTTATATTACCAATAGAGTACTCAGTGCAGAAACATCTTATGCATTGCCTGTGAGGACGATCTGCGATCAGGCATTGTCTGCGCTATTTACAGACAATATGTTCCGTCCGGTTCCAGGGGATATATCAGAAAGCGTTTTTGCAGATAATGGCTTTACGATCCTTGTGCTTCCTTATGATAAGCTTGATAGAGCGCGCTATAAAGGACGCCTCCGCACTTTGCCTGACGGGAAAACATCGAATATGGCAATTGTGATGGATTTTGATAAACGCATTGGTGTGGTGTATGGCTCTGCGTATGGTGGAAGCGTCAAAAAACTGATGTTCACTGTAATGAATTACTATCTCCCCGCAGAAGGGATTTTGCCTTTGCACTGTTCTGCTAACGATGGAGAAAACGGAGATTCTGCCCTTTTGCTTGGGCTTTCCGGCACGGGCAAAACAACACTTTCTGCAGATCCTAAGCGTGCACTTCTCGGAGATGACGAGCATGGCTGGTCTGAAAAGGGTATTGCAAATTTCGAGTATGGCTGTTATGCAAAACTCATTAATCTGCGACCTGAAAAAGAGCCGGAAATTTTCCATGCAGTATTTCATGATGCTGATTATCTCGATCATGGAGCAATTATTGAGAACTGCATGATGTATCCGAACGGACATTTTGATGTTGATGATGAACGCCTGACCCCCAATTCCCGCGGATCATACCCGCTTTCTTTTCTCTCAAATATTAAAAAATCATCAAAATCAGGACATCCTACGACTATTCTTTTCCTTACTGCAGATGCAAATGCAGTGATCCCGCCTGTAGCCAAACTGAATTCAGAGCAAGCTATGCTTTGGTTCTTGATGGGATATACAAGCAAACTCGCAGGAACAGAGACGGGAATTGTCGAACCGGTTTCCACTTTTTCGCGATTCTTTGGAGCGCCCTTTATGCCGAGAAATCCTGATGTATATGCATCCATGCTGGGAGAAAAAATGAAAGAGTATAACTCGCAAGTTTATCTTGTTAATACTGGCTGGAGCGGTGGACCCTATGGGGTTGGCTCAAGAATGGATATAAATATCACAAGAAGACTCGTCGATGCCGCACTTAGTGGAGAATTAAAGAATGTCAAATATAGAGAAGATACTTTGTTCCATTTATCAGTCCCGGTTGAATGCCCGGGAGTTCCTTCCGAAATTCTCGATCCACGCAATACATGGGAAGATAAGAATGCTTATGATGAGCGAGCGAAAAAATTAGCTTCGGAATTCAGTGCTCATTATGATAAAGCATACGGAGGTAAGAATATTGATCCTGCAATTCGAGCGCAGTGTCCTGGGAAATAACAACAGGTATATATAAACAAAACCCCACTATTGGTTAGCGGGGTTTTTTTTGGGTTTAATCAAGTATTACTTATTACCTTCTTCGATAATTTTCTCTGATTTTTCCACCTCATCAGGTTCGGGTACACGTTCCCATATTTGACTGCGACCGATTCGGATAATAGCTTTGATATAGCCGCGCACCTGCAATTTGGTGCCATCTTCAATAGTGCGGATCTTACAATTATAGATTTTTCCTTTTTTAGGATCGAGGATTTTTCCACCGTCCCACCAGCCATTTTTATCTTCGGTAAGTCCCCACATGATGATTGCACCCTTCATGGGTTTCCCTGTGAGATCTCCTGAACCCTTTGCACAGGTCGGATTCTGGTCTTCGTCGGGTTTACGGAAAAGTTCTACGATTTTACCTTTTAATTCACCATTTTCAATCCAGATATTAACGATTGATTTTGCCTGCCCTGTTTCATCATCGATGGTTTTCCAGCGACCAACCGGTGAGAGTTCGTCAGCATGGAGCGCCATTGCTACAAAGATGAAACTAAGTATCAGTAAGAGTAGTTTTTTCATTGCTCCTCCAGGAGTATTTTATTTTTTGATTTGAAGCGATGTTTTTTCATATAAAAATTATTGTTAAAACCACAACAAAAACCAAACTTGGTAACATATTTATAACTTTGAGTTTTTTGATCTCCAAAATTGTAATTCCCAATCCAATAAGAATTATTCCACCCACAGCAGTGAGTTCGGTGATGATAGGTAAAGTTACAGATTGCTCGAAAAGCTTTGCAAATAGAGTCAATCCACCCTGGTAGATGAGCAAGGGGATCACAGAAAGCATCACTCCGATGCCAAGGGCTGCAGCAAGTGCAATTGAAGCGAATCCATCAAGCAGTGATTTAGTGAGAAGAAGATTCGGATTTCCACCAAGCCCTTCCTCGATTGCTCCTAAAATAGTCATGGAACCCATACAAAAAAGCAGAAATGCAGTTACCAATCCTTCAGAGAATTTATCGTTTTTTAAATGCCATTTTTTCTTAAGCGAATCGCTCATTCTTGTCAGCCAGGCATCGATATCCAACAGCTCGCCTACTACCGAACCAAGAATGAGACTAAAGATCAAAATTAGATAATGTTCTGTTTTCAAAGCCATTGTAATTCCAAGAAAAATCGTGAACAATCCAATTGCCTGAAATGCGATAGTTGTAAGTTTTTGAGGAAGTTGCTTTCGAAGGATTATTCCAATAATACTTCCTGCGATCACCGCCCCTACATTGATAAGTGTGCCGGTCATATTATTCGAACCTGCCTACTGTGAAAAACTCTTGAATTTCTTTAATATCTGAATTCAATGCTTCTTTCAGGGTGCCCACGAAAAGAGCTTTGCCTTTATCAAGAAATACAATTCGGTCAGCAATTCTATGAATACTGGCAAGTTCATGGGTGACAACTACAATTGTCATATTGAGTTGTCGCTTGAGCTGAAGCAGAAGGTCATCAATCGCTTTTGATGTTATTGGATCAAGACCTGCAGATGGCTCGTCACAAAATAGTATTTGAGGGTCGAGCGCTATAGCCCGGGCAAGAGCTGCACGTTTTTTCATACCTCCGGAAAGTTCAGATGTCGACAAGTACATTGCATTGGCAAGCTCAACAAGGTTTAGCTTTGTTTCGATGATCCTGTTAATAAGTTTTCTTTCGAGATTCGAGTGCTGCTCCAAAGGAATGGCGACATTATCACGAACCGAGAGTGAGTTTAAAAGTGCTCCATTCTGGAAAAGCACTCCGCATTTCATGAGGATATCATCTAAATCCTCTTCTTCCATCCCAACGATTTCTTTATCAAAGACCTTTATTGAACCCGATACTGGTATTAACAGTCCGATAATATGCTTAAGAAGTGTGGTTTTTCCGCAACCGCTCCCACCGAGAATTATAAAAACTTCGTTCTCTTTTATATCAAGAGTGATATCATCCAAGATGCGGCGTCCATCATACTCAGTGATCAGATTTTCAACTTCAATTATGTTTTCCATAGCGACTAATAGAACAAAAGACCAAGTATCGAGTCAGCGACGATGACCATGAAGATTGCAGTTACCACCGATGCGGTAGTCGAACGTCCAACCCCACCTGCACCACCTTTTGCACGAAGTCCGAAGAAAACGCCAACAATTGTGATGAGCCACGCAAAGACAAAACTTTTCACAATACTTGTAATAATATCCTTCAGTACCATGACATTTGCCATTCTGTCCACAAAGGCAGTCGGACTAAGTTTGAGATAGGTAATACCTATAATGAACCCTCCTGCAATTCCGATGATGTCTGCAAAAATAGTGAGGAGTGGCATCGAGATTGTCATAGCGTATAATTTTGGGAGAACAACATATTTGATGGGATTAAGCGCCATGGTTTTAAGGGCATCGAGCTCCTCAGAGATTTTCATCGTTGCAATTTCCGAAGCTATTGAGGAGCCGCTTCTGCCTGCAAGAATAATTGCGGTCATCAGAGGTCCCATCTCACGAGTCATGGAGATTGCGATGAGATCTACAATAAAAATATTAGCGCCGAAGTTCCTTAACTGCTGGGCTGATTGAAGTGAGAGAATGAATCCAATAAGAAATGAGATCAATCCTACTATGGGAAGTGCGTTTACGCCGATCAAATTGCTTTGAACAACGAACTCTCCCTTGCGTTGTCCTTTCTTGGAAAAGAGTCCTGCAATTCCCCAGAAGAACATATCTGCTGCAAGATAAATGAAATATTTGATATTATCAAGAAGGTTGAAGCCCTTATTTCCCAGGTTTTCAATATAACCACGCTTCATAGGTTTTCTGAACTCTTTCTCACTAAGTCCTAAGGATGAAAAAGCGGTAAGTGAATTTTCAATTTTTTCTGAAGCATTAATTACTTTTGTTTCGATTGAGAATTTCTTGAGAGAGTCTATTACCTGATCGATAGCAGCAACGCCTGCACTGTCTATTGTTTTGAGTCCTTCAGCATCGATGGAAAACTTTGTATTTTGTCTTATGTTTGAGAGATTTGCAGAAACAAATTTAATAAAAGCTTCTGCATTATTTATGGTAAGCTCGTCATTCAAGACGAGTGTTCTATCTTTGAATTCAAAGGAATTCATATTAGAATGTGATGATCGTCAGATCCAATGAGAGATTGTGATCCACCTGCGTCCAGGTTTTGGTCTCATCCTGTTTTACTGTAAGTGTATAATCAAGAGAAACATAACTGGATATGCGGAAACTGAAAGTGTTATCAAATCTGAAAACCTGCTTTCTGCTTTTTTCAAAAGGATAAAGTGTATAGAACTCAAAAATATAGTTGATGTTATTCGAGATGCGGAAGTCACCACCAACATTTCCTTCAAAACCACTCAGGTTTACCGATTCGAGTTCTCTGAAAACATCGGTATTCGTAGCATCTTGTTCATAAACATTTGAATTTAGAGTCTGAGAAAATCCCAACCCGGTTTTGATATACAGATTGCTGGTATTCGTGTTAAAGACAGTAAGATTCAGACCGAAACCTTCCTCAAGACTAATGGGAAATAACATGGGTGTGATCTGAATTTGATCTTCCTTGAGGATAGTATCGACAGTATCACCTTCTGCATTGATCTTATAGATAGTGTCCTGGACAGAATCGAAGTAGAACATTGTCGGGAAAACATTAGAGGTAAGACGAAATCGTCCGTACACGCCAAACGATTTTATAAAATAGAAAATATAGGTCGGTTGTAAATGAAGAGAGTTTGAATAGATTCGAAAATCCTTGTCCTGTTCTTTAGTGAAGCCAATATTAAGATTTTGTCTTGAAGAGAAATAGTGTGGGAAAGCATCGTATTTGATCTCATTATCCAACTTTGCGCTCAACGTGATGTTTGTAACAGATTTATCCTTGTTTGCAGAATTGTCGCTGCTGAGAAGGAAGTTCCCCTTTATGGAAGTATAGTATTTCCACGCACGTATCTGATCGGATTCCTTCATTTCAGGAAGAATCCCGGCACCAATGAAATTTTTTGTTGAGGATTCCATAACAATTGTAAGCTCTTCAAGCATACCTTCCATAACGCGTATGGTAGTGAAGTTTGTAAAAGTTTTCGGGGATTCTTTGTATTTGATGATCTTGTAAACACCGGGTTTGAGGAGCCAGGTTTCCTGTTTTTCACCGGGCTGGTTTTCATCTGCACTGTATTTCATGCCGATACTGTTTTTATAGTCGTCGATCTGATAAATCTCATATGCCTCGCGAAGGTAATTTCTGTTCTGGTCAATGATCTTCACAATAAGACCGCCCCATGTGGGTTCAATTATTCGTGTTTGACCTGCCTTTAGATTTACATCGACTTTAACCTTTTGTTCTTCCAAAAGTGCTGAACCGATTTCCAGTGTGTACGAACCGGGTTCCATAAAGATGCTTTGACCAACCGGACATCTGCCTCTCACTAATTGACCGTTTCGATAGATCGTGTATTCGGGCTCAAGCGTGGGGTCGGACATAGCCGGAACAAAGATCCTGCCCATGCCGAGCTGGTCATCGATCCCTTCTTCCTCAAGCTGGCGCATCGGCTCCGGGGCAGACCAGGTATTGTATGATTCATTAATATAAATATTAGAACTTGTCTGGCTTTGAGCCAATGCATTTCCGGTCAAAGCTGTTAGTAAAATAATGATCATGAAAAAAGCTTTTTTCATTTATTCCTCCGCAACTATATGCTACTTGCCCTGTGTTGGGGCTGGCTGGTTTTTTTGTAATGTTTCAAAATATTCCTGAACTTTTCTAAGAAAAATAGTGATCTCATTTTTTAGTGTGTCGCTTAATGTTTTTGCAAAGAAGCTCATACTTTCCGTATATAAAGGAGCATACCTTTTAATCTCGTAACTTACTACTGTATTATTGGTTTTCACTTCCAACATTTGTATAGTCATTCTTATATCAGCTCTTTGAAACTCATTTAAGGGCAGGTCGCTGACGTATTTTTCAATATTATGGATCGTGCCTGTGATAATGTAGTCGGGGCGTTTATCGAGATATGTCTTTTTGCATGCTTCGACAAGATTCAGGGCTCTGATATGATTAATAAGAAGTGCTGTCATGGCATCGGGGGGGCGTCGTGCCCATAAGCTCCACCGGTCATAATACACTTCATGAGCAGACTGGCGAATGACGATACGCGAATTGTCATAGGTTTTATCTATCTTGAAATCTTTCACTTGAATGGTATAAGGGTAAGGTTCAGTGAGTACATCGCTCTTCGTGATGGGTGGGACATAATCGAGCAGATAGAATCTAGCCCACTGCATTCGAGAACAGCCCAAAAGCAAAATGGCAAGAGTGATAATTATGATATTTTTACTCTTCATTATGGTCCTCCCGGATATGAATCCCCTGAACTTGATTTAAGGAGAAGCGATGGATTTTCTGAGATCATGCGTGAAAATTCGTTTATATTCTGCATGCTTTCCTTTAGCAGGCGGATGGTTTCAATAATATCATCCTGACTTTCCAGAACTGTGTAATTGATATTATTGAATGCCTCTGTAAGATCATCAACAGATTTGTTAATGTTACTAACAGTCATGTTGAATTGATTAAGGTCAAGCTGTTGGGTGACGTTATTAATGGTAGTAAGGAGATTTGCTAATTCTGATGAAATACGTGCAATATTTTCAATACTTTCATTAAGACTTTCCCTGTTATCATCAAGAATGAGATTGATATTTTTCAGGGAGCTGTTAGTATTATCAACTACTTCCTGAATATTCTTCTGTGTACGTTCATCTAATATATTAGCGATATTCCTAAGTATCTCATCGATCTTATTTGCGATATCTTCAGCTTTATCTGTGATGACATCCAATGTTGATTCTCCCGGTTGTATGTATGAACTCGGTTTTAGGTTTTCGTTTCGTGGATCACCACCTATCAGCTCGATCTGTTTCAGACCTGTGATACCAACTGCTGCCATCACCGCTTTCACATCAGTTTTGATCGGAGTTCCTTCTTTAACACTGATCTCGACGATCACAGTCGTTACATCTTCTTTATCAATTGAGAGTTCTTCGATCCTTCCAACTCTTATTCCATGGTATTGAACGGCACTTCCAATATTTAAACCACTGACCGACTGATCTTTATATTCGATAAAGTAGAAGTCCTTTTTGTCAAAAAGCTTTGTACCGACAATAATGCCTACCATGATAAACAAAAGGACCAATGCAACTATTATAAAAACACCTAATCTAATTTTCTGAGATTTTGAAACCATATATTCTCCGCAATTGTTGAGAGGTGCAAAAGAAATTTATGTCAATTTTTTTGAGTAAAATCTGAATATAAATGAAATTACCAGACAAATACTACACCACTGTTTGGAAAAAACCATTCGTCTGATGAGCTTTTCATCACAATTTTCTTACCCCTGATCTTCTCGGGTGGATATTTTTCTTTACCGGAAAAAATGGGTACGATCTCGACACTTTCAATATTCGTTTGCGTATAATCAAAGGTCATAGTGATCCCTTTTGTAAGCTCGGCTATAAAAATTGTAAGCTGATGTTTATTTTTCGGGTAATAGGTGATAGTATCGATGGTGAATTGCACTTCTTTTCCGAGAAGATCCCGCAGTTTTGGATGGGAACACTCGATCTCAAGATTGGAGAATTCCCCTTCTGAAGTGCCGTTTTGAATAATGGTATGATGAAGAACCAGATCATCTATCATGATCTTGTCGATCTGAAATGAATTAACAAGGTCGATTTTGCTATCAAGCAGCCAGCGATATTCAACTTCAGGTGAAAGGATATACTGTTCCAGGTCCTTAGGACTTGTTGCACATACGATCTTGAAAGTTTCGCGAGTGAGTCTCTTTTTATAACGCAATTTTGTTTGGGTATGATAGAAAAACTCTGATATAAGCGGATCGAGATCAGTTTCTGAGAGTACTATCTCATGAATGAAATCTCGTTTCCAACTTATTTCTCTGTCAGCCCGGTAAAAAAGCTTTTTCAGTACTTCTTGATACACAATGCTTCCGATCTCGCTGCTGTTAAGACGCTGGTTAAGGGAAGTTTCGATAACCTTCTCCAGGGTTGTATCAGTGAAATCCTTTGCAATAAAAGTCCTTCTGGAAATGGGCTCGATCGCAGCATCTTTGTGCTCCTTAATATAAATTCTCTGGGCGCGGTGACCAAGATTGCACGTCATTTCATAAGTAAGTCCTTTGTAGAATGAACTGAGTTCTTCGACCGAGATTGAGTTCGTTTTCTCGCTTCCGATCAAGGTAACTTCGTTACCGACTTTCGCGTTCCTGACCTTAGAAATATCTACAATGATCATATCCATTGTAACACGGCCGAGAATTGGACATATTTTGTCATGAACGAGAACCTTGCCACAGTTTGAAAGAAGAAAATTATATCCGTCCCCATAGCCGATTGGAAGAATCGCAGCTTTTGTGACGTTTTTTGTAATATAGGTTTGATTATAGCTTATACCAACATTCTCAGGAAATTCTTTGATCAAACCAATTTTTGATTTGAATGTCATAACGGGCTTAAGTTCGATCTTATCTTTAAGATTTTCTGAAGTGTAAATACCGTAGGAAAGCAAGCCGGCACGTATCATCGTGTGCTGAGATTGTGGGAAATTGATGATCGCAGCGCTATTGGCAATGTGTTTATATGGGGGATCGATCCCGATTTCCTTAAAAATATTGATGATCTTTTTGAAGCGGATATTCTGTATCTCAGTGAAGGAAACATCGTCTGTTTCACTCATTGAGAAATGCGAAGAAAGTCCCTCGATCTGAAGATTTCTTAATGCCTTGAATGCATTTGCAATATTTTCTGATTCTTCCCATAAGAAACCTGCGCGTCCCATTCCAGTATCAAACTGGATATGAATAGGGAGTTTTTTATTGTGTCTTTTTGCATAAACATCGAGTGTTTGAGCAAAGTGTATGTCCGAAATAGATGGAGTAAGGTCATAGGACACTAGAGTTTCTATCTCGCTTTCGAATGAAGGGCTGAGGATGAGTATTCGCTCGTCAATATTTTCCAGCCGGAGTAAAACACCTTCATCTGTGTTCGCCACTCCAAGCCATTGGATGCCCATCTTGCCTGCTTCCCGTGCGATTTCGACTGAGCCATGTCCATAGGCATCAGCTTTCACGATCTGCATATATTGCGTGTCTGCAGACAGATGATCTCTAAGCTGTTTTACATTATGACGGAAATTGTCGAGGTCAATAATGGTCCAGCTACGGAAGAGTTCTTTATCCTTCTTCATAAAGATAGAAAAATCCCTTCATTCTGACTAAGAATGTCGGGATCATAATTGTGTGGTGAACTGTCTATTTAACTTTTGCTAACCAATAATCATTGATTGATGGGAATTTTGCTTTAAGCTGTTTTCCCAATTCATTAGCTTCGGGTGCTGAGTATAGATCCTTAAGACGAAGACGATAAAACAGTTTTCCGTTTTTCTTGGTAGTCGTGATCTTGGTCTCGTATCCGTACTGTGCAAGTTTGTTCTTCTCTGTGATGATGTTGGCATAACTCGGACTGGCAGCAACCTGAAGTTCGTAAAGTTTTGCTTCCTGAGGCGGAACTTTTTTGGGAGTAACTGTTTGCTGAGCTGGTTGAGTTGTGTCTGTTGTCTGCTCTCCCGGCTTGGTAACCTCAGTTTTTTTAGGCGGTTCGGGTTCACCGGTTTTCTTCTTGCCGCATCCCTGAATACTTGCCAGAGAAACAAGAAGAACGGTTACCAAAATGGCAATCACAAAAATTCTTCTTTTCATGTAAGCCCCCATATTATTTTACATAAAAACAATTTTTCTTAAAAAAGTCGTCAAGTAATTACTTTTATTCATTGGCTTCTTGTTAAGTTATCTTGACAGTAAAATTTCGTCAAGTTTCTGTTTCTCACATGAAAAAGGTACTTTTTGTATTAGTAATATGTATTGTTATTTTGACTGTTTTTTCTTGCGGCAAAGATAAACCTCCCACTGGAGGACCCAAAGATACAACCTCTCCGGAGGTCATCGATTTTGAACCGGCAAATTTAGCAACGAATTTCCATGATGATGAGATAACGATCACTTTTACGGAGACTATTGACGAACGTTCTTTTGAGGATGCACTTCATATTTATCCTCCAGTGATGAAGAAAAAGATCACTTCCGGTAAGCAGAGTGTAACGATCATATTCAAGGAAGAGCTCAAGCATGATCAGACCTATATGCTTACTGTGGATACCCGGTGCAAAGACCTTCGAGATAATTCACTTGAGAAAGCACATTCTCTTATTTTTTCTACTTCAGACAGCATTTCCGCACACAAATTGAACGTTAATCTGGAATTGGATGAACGAGCTACTATTCGACAAGGCATGTATTTTGTGCGGATTTATAATTTTCAGGATACAATATTTATCACCTCACAAAATGCTGAAGAACTTCAGAATTTCACTTTTGATAATCTTCCTTCTGAAGAGGTCTCGGTTATCGCATTTTTAGATGAAAATAAAAATTCAGATGTTGATAAAAAACGTGAAATCTTTGATGAGAGAATTGTAAAATTGGATGGTCCTGAAAACGAGATTACCCTTACCCTTGCATTACAAGATACCACAAAACCAGCACTTAATAAAGTTGTGGCAGAAAGCGCCCAGCGTCTCACAATGCGTTTTAGTGAGGATATTAAGAAAGTCCGCTCCATCAGGATAATTGATCATATCACAAAGGGCAGACTGCCAATTTATGAATATATAATAACCGGTTCTAATATTGAGTGTATTACCGGAGTTCCTGACACAAATTCCTATCTGCTTGAGTTAAAGGATGTTGCCGATTTTAATAATAATATTACAGCACTTGATACGATGAGTTTTTTCAACAGGCAGTTGCCCGATACAACATTACTGGAGCTGGATTCTCTTTCCCATGAGGACGGGCAAACAGTAACAACTTTATCTCCAGAGTTTAGAATAAAATTCAGCAAGATCATTCCCATGGAAAATATTTCCATTTTGCTTGTTAACTCCGAAGATAACCAACAGGTTGAACTCAACATACAAAAAGAGCAGGGATATACTTTTGTGGTAAAGCCAAAAAAACTATTGAAAAATTATGTGCCGTATTCCCTGATAGTATCTGAAGAAACAACTGATCATGAAGGCAATGCCTTGAGGGAAGGGATCACCATCTCGATACTGCCGCTTTTGTATAA
>JACNJG010000061.1 GCA_014382685.1 Candidatus Cloacimonadota bacterium | reverse complement strand
ACAAGGTAGCCGTACCGGAAGGTGCGGCTGGATCACCTCCTTTCTAAGGAGAAATTATCTCGTATACACCCTAATTTTTCATATTGTGAGTGGGCTTGTAGCTCAGTTGGTTAGAGCGCACGCCTGATAAGCGTGAGGCCGGCTGTTCGAATCAGCCCAGGCCCACCATTTCGGGCGGCTAATTTTCAATCCCTTTTATACCGAAGATAAACTCTTCGGACAGAATAAGAAGGGGGATTAGCTCAGTTGGGAGAGCGCCGCTTTTGCAAGGCGGAGGTCGTCGGTTCGATCCCGTCATCCTCCACCATTCGCTTGTTAGCGAATCATTTTAATAAAATTTTATAGTTATTTGAAATATACATAGTAGTGAATTAAAGTAAGAATGTAAGGCATTAAGTGCATTTGGTGGATGCCTTGGAGTTAGATAGAGACGAAGGACGTGACTAACTGCGATATGCTTCGGGTAGCTGTAAGTAAGCGCAAATCCGGAGATTTCCGAATGGGGAAACCCATCCCGAGTTATGTCGGGATATCATCTCTCTGAATAAAATAGGAGATTTGAGTCGAACGCAGGGAACTGAAACATCTTAGTACCTGTAGGAAAAGAAAGCAATAGCGATTCCCTGAGTAGTGGCGAACGAAACGGGAACAGCCCAAATCCCGATTTATCGGGAGGTAGCGGGAGCTAATTAAATTTCGCTGGATTTATAGTTGAATTATTTTGGAAAAATAAACCATAGAAGGTGATAGTCCTGTAAACGAAATAATGAGAGCGAAATTATAGATTTCCCAAGTAGGGCGGGACACTAGGAATCCTGTCTGAATCCACCAGGACCATCTGGTAAGGCTAAATATGATCTAACTACCGATAGTGAACGAGTACCGTGAGGGAAAGGTGAAAAGTACCCCGGAAGGGGAGTGAAATAGTACCTGAAACCAAGTGCATAAAATCAGTCGGAGTTTTTCCATCTCGATTTATCGATTTGGAAGAATGACGGCGTGCCTTTTGTATAATGAGCCGGCGAGTTACTTTTAGGCAGCAGGTTAAATCCGATACGGATGAAGCCACAGCGAAAGCGAGTCCGAATAAGGCGTTTAGTTGTCTGAAGTAGACCCGAAACCGAGTGATCTACCCATGTCCAGGTTGAAGGTCCAGTAACATGGACTGAAGGACCGAACCTACTGAAGTTGAAAATTCAGAGGATGAGGTGTGGGTAGGAGTGAAAGGCTAATCAAACTCGGAGATATCTGGTTCTCTCCGAAACCTGTTTAGGCAGGGCCTTGTATTAGATTAACGGAGGTAAAGCACTGATAGGGCGAGGATTCTTAATAGATTACCAAACCTTTTCAAACTCATAATGCCGTTAATTGATGTGCAGGAGTCAGTATGCGGGGGATAAGCTCCGTAGGCAAGAGGGAAACAACCCAGACCACCAGCTAAGGTCCCAAAATATATACTAAGTGATTAAGGATGTTAAATTGCAAAAACAGTCAGGATGTTGGCTTAGAAGCAGCCATTCATTTAAAGAGTGCGTAACAGCTCACTGATCGAGTGGTTTTGCACCGAAGATGATCGGGACTAAGTATATTACCGAAGCTGTGGATTCCGATTTATCGGAATGGTAGGAGAGCATTCTGTAAGGCAATGAAGGTGTATCGTAAGATATGCTGGAGCTATCAGAAGAGATTATGCCGGCATTAGTAGTGAAAATTTCGATGAGAAATCGAAACACCGAAAGTCTAAGGTTTCCTGAGTAAAGTTAATCTGCTCAGGGTTAGTCGGATCCTAAGGCGAGGCCGAAAGGCGTAGTCGATGGAAAAGCAGTCAAAATTCTGCTACCCGATATAGATAGTGATGGGATGACGCAGTTATGCGAGGAAGTCTGGTGCTGGAAATCCAGATTTAAGCTGGTAGGTAGGAGAGGCAGGAAAATCCACCTCTCTTTATCCGAGAAGCAAATACGAGTCACATAAGTGACAGAAGTTCCTTTATAAAGCTGCCAAGAAATAATCTCTAAACGTTTAATCTATATCAGACCGTACCGCAAACCGACACAGGTAGACGAGGAGAGTATCCTAAGGTGATCGAGTAAACTCTGGTTAAGGAACTAGGCAAAATTACCCCGTAACTTCGGAAGAAGGGGTGCCATAGATGGTGAAGGGATTTACTCCCAGAGCTTTTTATGGCCGCAGTGAAAAGGCCCAAGCGACTGTTTAGCAAAAACACAGGTCTATGCAAAGTAGTAATACAAAGTATATGGACTGACACCTGCCCGGTGCCGGAAGGTTAAATGGAAGGCTTAGCTTAGGTAGCAATATCTGGGCGAAGGTTAGAAATGAAGCCCCGGTAAACGGCGGCCGTAACTATAACGGTCCTAAGGTAGCGAAATTCCTTGTCGGGTAAGTTCCGACCTGCACGAATGGTGTAACGACTTGGGCACTGTCTCGACCAGGGACTCGGTGAAATTGCAGTGGCGGTGAAGATGCCGCCTACCCGCGAAAGGACGGAAAGACCCCGTGAACCTTTACTGCATTTTGGTATTGTATTTTGGTGTTGCTTGTGTAGGATAGGTGGGAGGCTTTGAAGCTCCGGCGCTAGCCGGGGTGGAGCCAACGTTGAAATACCACCCTAATGATATCGGAATACTAACTCGTGCCTTTATGAGGTATGAGAACAGTGCCAGGAGGGCAGTTTGACTGGGGCGGTCGCCTCCTAAAATGTAACGGAGGCGTACAAAGGTTCCCTCAGCGTGATTGGTAACCACGCGTAGAGTGCAAAGGCATAAGGGAGCTTAACTGCAAGACCGACGGGTCAAGCAGATGCGAAAGCAGGTCTTAGTGATCCTATCCCACCGTATGGAAGGGGGATAGCTCAACGGATAAAAGGTACTCCGGGGATAACAGGCTGATAGCGCCCGAGCGTCCATAGCGACGGCGCTGTTTGGCACCTCGATGTCGGCTCATCACATCCTGGGGCTGAAGAAGGTCCCAAGGGTATGGCTGTTCGCCATTTAAAGTGGTACGCGAGCTGGGTTCAGAACGTCGTGAGACAGTTCGGTCCCTATCCTTCGTGGGCGTTAGATGTTTGAAGAGAGCCACATTTAGTACGAGAGGACCAATGTGGACAGACCTCTGGTGCACCGGTTGTGACGCCAGTTGCATTGCCGGATAGCTAAGTCTGGAATGGATAACTGCTGAAAGCATATAAGCGGGAAGCCAACTCCAAGATTAGACATCTTTTAGACTCCTTGTAGACTACAAGGTTGATAGGTTACAGGTGTAAGTACAGCAATGTATTTAGCCGAGTAATACTAATTAGTCGAAGCCTTACTTTTTCTCTTTTTATCTCTTACTTTAATCACTACCTATTTTTATATGGGCAGTGAACTGATTGGTTGTTATAGCAGTGTGGAAACACCTGTTCCCATCCCGAACACAGAAGTTAAGCACACGTGCGCTGATGGTACTGCATGGGAGACTGTGTGGAAGAGTAGGTCGCAGCCAATCAATTCACTGCCCTTTTTTATTCCATCTCACTTATTAATGATAAATACTACCATCTCTATTCCAATTCCGCATGAAATACTACCGGCTATGTTCAAATATCAAAATTATTAAAATATTTCCCTTGCGATTGCTTTAACATTATCAGAAATTCCAATTGTAAAAAAATGTATGGATGGTACTTTGAATTTAATTAATTCCTTTGCTTGGTGTATGCTCCATTCTATGCCCACATGAAAGGCTTGCTTATTGTCTTTACAATTTTCCACCTCTTTTACCAGTTCATCTGGAATACTAATACTAAAGGTTTTGGGGAGCATTGTAATATCTTTTTTGGTAACAACAGGTTTTAATCCTGGTATTATCGGCACAGTGATACCTGCACTCCTACACCTATCAACAAATTGATAATAGTATTTGTTATCAAAAAACATCTGCGTTACAATATAATCAGCGCCAGAATCCACTTTTTCTTTTAGATATCTTATATCGGATTCAATGCTCGGAGCTTCCATGTGTTTTTCGGGATAACCTGCGACACCGACAGAAAAATCTGTTGCAGTTGTATTTTTAAGATTTTCATCAAGATAAACAGTATTATTCAGATTTTGTATTTGCTTAACTATGTCAGCCGCGTAAGAGTGGCCATCTGGTTCGGGCTGAAAATATTTATGTGATTTTAGAGGATCACCACGCAATACAAGAATATCTTTCATACCAAGAAAATGCAAATCTATCAGTGCATATTCTGTATCATCTTTGCTGAATCCGCCACATATTAGATGAGGTACAACATGTACATCAGGATATTTATATTTTATTGCAGCAGAAATAGCAACTGTACCTGGTCGTTTCCGTATCGATTTTTTCTCCAGTAAACCACTTGGGAGCTTTTTATAAACCACTTCTTCTTGGTGATATGTAACATTGATATTAAGTGGTTCAAACTCTTTCAAATTATCTATAGTTTTATAAATTTGATCAATACTGTGTCCTTTTAGTGGCGGGAGTATCTCATAGGAAAAATGAGTTTTTGTCGCTTTTTTAAAATGTTCAATAACTTTCATAACTTTAGTTGCAAATTACATATTTCAGAAACATTGAAACGTGTCCGTTGCCTCCTGAACCAGTTAATAATTCAAATTAACATTTAATAATCTTTCCACTTCTTTGATTTCTAAGTTTTTCCTTTTCGAATAATCAACTACCTGATCTTTTCCTATTTTACCAATATTGAAATACCGTGCATCGGGGTGCGAGAAGTAAAAACCACATATAGATGCTGCAGGATACATCGCAAAATTTTCAGTTAGTTTAATACCAGTATTCTTTTCTACTTCAAGCAGGTCAAATAATATCCTTTTCTCAGAATGCTCAGGGCATGCAGGATAGCCCGGAGCTGGACGTATTCCACAATATCTTTTTTTAAATATATCTACGAGATCCAATTGTTCATTTTTTGCATATCCCCAAAATTCTTTTCTCACCCTCTCATGAATTAACTCTGAAAATGCTTCTGTTAGTCTATCTGCAAGGGCTTTTAACATTATATTGTTATAATCATCATTCTCCATTTCAAATGTAACTTTCCATTTTTCTATTCCAATTCCACAGCTTAAAGCAAAACCTCCTGAATAGTCTGCAATACCCGAATCGCATGATGCAATAAAGTCAGCAAGTGATAAATTTGGTGTCCCTCTTTTTTTCTTTTGTTGATTTCTGAGAAAATGAAAAATACAGGTGGGATCATTCCTATTATTATCTCTGAAAACAAATATATCGTCCTGTTGAGAATAACAATTATAAAAACCTATAACACCACGAGCAGTAAGCATCTTCTGCTCAATAATTTTATCCAGCAACTTATTTGCATCATTGAATAATTTCAAAGCGTCGTTGCCCTTAACAGGATCATCAAATATTAAAGGATATTTCCCATAAAGATTCCAAGTATGAAAAAAGAAAGTCCAATCAATGTACTTTCTAATCTCATCCAGCGGATAATCGTTGAGAACCTTGTTTCCTAAAAACGATGGACTTGTAATAGAGGCAACTTTAAAATCTAATTTTGCGGAATTTTTCCTTGCCTGATCCAATGTAAGATATTCACTGGTTAATTGATCATATTCATATCGTTCCTTTAGTTTTTTATATTCTTGCTGAGTTTTTCTGACTATCAGTTCTTTCTTCTCGGATAATAAATCATTAACTACAGGGATACTTTTAGATGCATCTCTAACATATATCACCGGGTGTGAATATTCTGGATTTATCTTCACAGCTGTATGAATTTTTGATGTTGTTGCTCCTCCTATGAGTAACGGAATATCCATTCCTCTTCTTTCCATTTCTCTGGCAACATGCACCATTTCTTCAAGCGAGGGAGTTATTAAACCGCTCAGTCCAATTATATCAACATCATTTGATACAGCTTCATCAAGTATTTTTTCTGCAGTAACCATAACACCTAAATCAATGATTTTATAATTGTTGCATGCAAGCACCACACCTAAGATATTCTTCCCGACATCATGTACATCTCCCTTAACTGTTGCCAGTAATATTTTACCCGAATGTTTGACTTGTCCGCTGGCATGCATCTCAGCTTCTAAGTATGGGGAGAGCTTTGTAACAGCTTTTTTCATCACCCGGGCACTTTTAACTACTTGAGGAAGAAACATCTTACCCGACCCGAATAAATCTCCAACCTCGTTCATTCCGTTCATCAGCGGACCTTTAATTACTTGAAGAGCTTTCTCTCCTCTTTTAAGAGCTTCATTAATGTCATCATCTATATAATCAGTTATTCCTTTAATAAGAGCATAGCTCAACCTTTTCCCAACAGGCAATTTTCGCCATTCATCTTCTGTTTTCTTTGTCTTTTTATTTTCTTTTAAATTTTCTGCAAAACTGATAAGTCTTTCAGTAGCATCCTTGCGACGGTTAAGTATTACATCTTCAACCAGCTTAAGTAGTTGTTCTGATATATGATCATATATCTGTAACATTCCGGGATTCACAATACCCATATCCAATCCAGCATTTATGGCATGATATAAGAAAGCTGAATGCATAGCCCGCCTAACTGCATTATTGCCACGGAAAGAAAATGATAAATTGCTGATGCCACCACTTACCCTGATCTGAGGAAGGTTTTCCTTGATCCATTTGGTTGCTTTTATAAAATCAACTGCATAGTTATTATGCTCTTCAATTCCAGTACCAACTGTAAGAATATTGGGATCAAAAATAATATCTTCCGGAGGGAAATTAAGCTTCTTGATCAATATCCAGTAAGCTCTTTCACAGATTTCGATTTTTCTTTTATATGTAGTAGCCTGACCCATTTCATCAAATGCCATAACAATAAGTGCAGCCCCATATCTGTGGATCTTTTTAGCTTGCTCAATAAACTTCTCCTCACCTTCTTTTAGACTTATTGAATTTACAATTGCCTTTCCCTGTATACATTTCAAACCGGCTTCAAGAACTGCCCACTTTGAGGAATCGATCATTATTGGTAAACGCGCAATCTCCGGTTCAGATGCTATTAAATTCAGAAATTTGACCATCTCTTTTTCTGAATCAAGCATAGCATCGTCTAAGTTTACATCGAGTATCTGGGCTCCATTTCTTACCTGGTTAAGCGCCACCGATAATGCATTTTCATACTTTTTCTCACGTATCATTTTGGAAAATTTTATAGATCCGCTTACATTAGTCCTTTCACCGATATTAATGAAATTGCTACCCGGAAATACTTTCAAAGGTTCCAAGCCGCATACTTTTAACTGAGAATTTGGTTTCGGTGGGATTCGTACTTCTGCATTTTCAGCTATTATAGAAAACATCTTGATATGCTCGGGAGTTGTTCCACAACAACCACCAATAATATTCGCATAGCGATTATCAAGAAATTCTTCAAGAAATGAAGACATCGTTTCCGGTGATTCATCGTACTCACCAAATTGATTTGGTAAACCCGCATTGGGATAAACACTTACAAAATGCGGAGTTTTCCGGGAGATTTCTTCAAGATAAGGGCGCATCTCTTTTGCCCCCATGCCACAGTTTAAACCTATGCTAAGAAATTCCATATGCGAAACCGAGTTTAGAAAAGCTTCAATTGTTTGTCCTGATAATGTTCTTCCGCTTAAATCGCTAATAGTAACTGAAATCATCACAGGAACCTTATAACCTGAACTATCAAATACTTCCTGGATTGCATAAATTGCGGCTTTTGCATTAAGGGTGTCAAAAACAGTCTCAATTAACAATAGGTCGACACCGCCTTCCAACAAAGCTTCGGTTTGTTCCTGATAAACATTTTTCAACTCATCGAATGTTACTGAGCGGTATCCCGGATCATTAACATCCGGAGATATTGAAGCAGTTTTATTGGTTGGTCCAAGTGAGCCTGCAACAAATCTAATTTTTGAAGGTGTAATACTCGAGAATCTATCTGCAGCGTCACGGGCTAATATAGCTGATTCATAATTCATTTCCTTTACCAATTCCTCCATGCCGTAATCATGCATGGAAATGCGGTTGGCATTGAAAGTATTTGTTTCAATGATATCTGCTCCAGCTTGAAGATATTGTTCGTGAATATCTTTAATTATATCAGGTCGAGTAATGCTCAATAGATCATTATTGCCTTTTATTAACTTTTGCCAATCCTTGAATCTTTTACCACGATAGTCTTTCTCTTCAAGTTTACAGCGCTGTATCATGGTACCCATAGCACCATCGAGAAGTAAAACACGCTTTTGTAACTCTTTATATATTTTAGATTTATCTTTCATCTCAAGCTTTTTTCACCAAAGCAAAGACCTTTTTATAATAGCTCATTCTATGATTATAAGAATTATCTGAGGTATTGATCTCTATGGAAATGTCATCTCCTTGAAGAGGGGAGTATTCTTTCTTTTGCTTAAGATATATTTCCCATCGACCATCTGATACTGACTTTTCTACGGCTCGTTCTGCAAAACGTGCTTTAATATCCTCTTCATCGCAAACACAATGTATAATTATCATTTTTGCATTGTATTTTTGTGCCAGATTCCGCGCCCAATCCTGATGTTCTTTTTGTAAGAAAGTACCATTGAGGATACAATTTTTCCCTTCCTTCAAGAAGGTTTCCGCTTCGTTCATGACTTCTCTATAGGTGTCGTCAGTTTTTTCTGAGGAATACAGCCCTTTACCATATTCATCATACTGGTGCTGATATTTATTTATTCCAGCCATTTTTTTTCTGACCACATCTGTGCCAATTTCTATTGCATTGTAATCAGTGGAAATTTTATGGGCAATAGTTGATTTTCCTGTTCCTGCCAATCCATGCATGAGGAACAGTATAGGTTTACGGTTGATATCGAGAGTGCATGAGAAAAGATCTGCATAGTAGGATGAAAGTTTAAAGTATTTATTAGCTTTTGTAATGATTTTATTTTCAGTTTTTTTATCAAGATCGGATGAAAGCATAAAACCTATTACTTTGCCACGTACATAAGCACGATAGCATTTATAAAAATTGAGAACTTCAAGAAGTGAGAGGTCGTTACTGCGTCTCATATATTCATGAATAAGATATGCCGAATAAGAGGGGAAATTCTGATGGTCAAGATCCATTGCGAGAAATCCGATGTCTGCTGCAACATCTGAATATCTGAACCTCTCGTTGAATTCAATACAATCAAATATTGTGATATATCCATCTTTATCAATGACTATATTTCCCGAATGAAGATCTCCATGGCAATCCTTAATGTGTCCTTCTTTCATGCGCTTGAGGAATAGTGAGCCGCGGGCTTTAATAAAATTACGGGTTATCTCTTTTATATGATCAAATGTTTCCTTTGAGATTGTTTTACCAATGACATTCTCTGTTTGATCGAAATTTTCTTCAGTATTTGTTGTAATTGTTGAGATGTCTCCGAATTTTTGAATTTCACTATTTGAACTCAAGCTACCGTAAAAGGTTGTTAGAATTTTAACAATATTTGTTATATCCTGGTTGCGAATGAAGTTATTTTTTAGCAGATTACTCATTAACCTTTCTTGATCGAATTGGATCATTTTTACTGCATAATCAACTATCTCACCTTCTTGGTCACCAATTCGCAATCCCCCAAGAGTATTAAATATAGGAACAACATCAACATATATGTTTGGAGCAAGTCGTCTGTTAAGTCTAAGTTCTTCATCACAAAAATATTTTCTTTTAGCAAGAGTAGAAAAATCAAGAAAACCGAAATTTACTGGCTTTTTGATTTTATATGCAAAAGTGCCTGTCAAAACAACCCAGGAAATATGTGTTTCCAAAACCGAAGTTTTTGTGATATTCTCTCCGAAAATTTTAGGATCTGCAAGTATTTCTTTGTTCATGGTATCCTTCAATCTATTTATTTATAGAACACTTTGTTATAAAATAAGTTATTATTCAAAATACAGAGTATCGAGAAAAATTATTAAATTATCACTCTACTGTCAAGTCAAACTTCTATTGGAAGTGGCAAGCACGCGTTCCCGGCGGAAGCATTTTAAAATCTCCGGAACCCCACTTCAATCCGTAATAAAATTTAATTGAGTCAACATTCTCAACCCAATAAGAATCTTCGATATCCAGGAAATTGATAAATCCATATTCGCCCGATGGCAGTGTTACTTGAAAACATGAAGCATAAGATTTAGAAGGCGTAACCTTTGTACCCTTCCAAACTTGCTTCAGCTCTATGGGAGCATCATTTTTATACTGAGAATTTTTCCAGAGAAGCCAAGTGTTGTTGCGTATTGTCCACACTTCATCAATTTCTGTAATCTTTTCCTTAGCGCATAATGATGAAAATAGCAGAATAAAAAATAGTAAAACTGCAAGCCCTTTTTTAAACATATAAATCTCCTTTTCCTTTTATTCGATGATCAATCATGAAACACAAAAAACTGACCAACGAAAACATATATTTGGATCCGTATTATTTTTAAAAATTGAGTCAAGTTTATTAACGAATCATTCTTTAATATTTAACAGATAGTCTGCAGTAAACATGAATTTTACTTCGCTGTTTTCAATAATTGGATATGAATAGGTGGTCAGGTAATATTTCTCACCTGATCCATTAACATCATAATAGGGAATGCTCCACATTGCTTTTTTATGCAGATAAGGTTTCTTATACCAATTGTTATTCGGTGATGTCATGAAATTGTATGCTTTATCATGCTTTGTTTCTGTTTTATCACCATCTCGAAAAACATAGTAGATTTCAATGAGTGAGATATTCTCATCATAGGGTACAGTAGCATAAGCAGCCCCGAAGATACGCGGGTTTTCAGAGAGCATTGCGGTAAGTGCGGCAGTAATATCTTCTCGGTTCGGAGATGAAATATTGTTCAATTCTTGAGCTTTTTTTTGCACTTCTGTTTCGATGGTTGTTTGTGCACCCATGTACTCCAATTTATCACAATAGGGGCAGGAGCAGGAAAGTATAAAAAGAAAAGCGACAAATATTATAAGTACAGATATTTTATGGTTCATTCTTACTTCTCCATTTTCAATATTTTTATAGAAAGTAAAATTCTCTATATTATACAAAATCAATCAAGCTTTATATGAAATGGAATACTATTTTAATGCTCTATTCATTTCATGTATTGTAGGAATAAAATAATTTTCTTGCTAATTATTACTGAAAAATTTGGATATTACACATGCAGAAAAACATATTGATCACGGGATATCCCGGAGTGGGTAAAACCACTATAATTAATAAGATAATAAAAGATTTATCATGCAGCATAGGCGGGTTTTACACTCACGAAATGCGAGAGAATGGCAGGCGAACCGGCTTTTATATCACTGATTTTGAGGGTAACCAAATGATCATGGCTTCAGAGAGATCGAACTCACCTTATCGTGTGAATAAATATGGAGTGAATATTGATGCCTTTGAAAAGATAGGTATTCCTGCAATGGAGAGAGCTTTGCAAAATGCAGACCTTATTGTAATAGATGAAATAGGTAGAATGGAGATGTTCAGTCCGAAATTTTGTGATATGTTGAGGATTGTATTTGATTCTGATAAACCGTTACTGGCTATAATAAAAAAGATTGATTGTGAGTTGACGAAAGAGCTGAAGGAGAGAGAAGATATAATAATATTTGAGGTAACTGCAAACAATCGAGATAGAATTTCTGATGAGATAACAAAAAAAATTGACACTTGAATCTTATTAACAAATTATCTATTCCAAAATAGGAGAAAAAATGTTGAATGAAATGTTAAAAACCTTGTTTAATCCTCCCGATGTATCGGGAGGAAAATCACGAATACTTTCAGGGAAAAAGTTTATATTATGTTTTATCGTTGCACTTTTTATTAGTGCAAGTTTATTTGCAGACTGGGATATTGGTGAGCTTCTTC
>JACNJG010000100.1:5923-11998 GCA_014382685.1 Candidatus Cloacimonadota bacterium | reverse complement strand
TTTTTTTTTGACAAAAATTATTTAACTTATCTAAGTGGTTTTAAATAAGTAGATATCAATGAAAAACTGAGCTAAAAGTATAATTCTGATGAGCGTATTTATGTGGAGAAATGATGAGCACAGCAACTTATGCGAGCATATTTCGGCGATTTGCGGCATTTTTACTTGATCTGCCTTTCATATTAGCACTATACTACGTATGCGGTTCTATCTGCATCTTCTTAGAGGATGCATGGGGTTTCATATTTGATACTTACATTATTATGTATATCATTATGATCATTATTTATTTCTGCTCACTCGAAAGCTCTTCTTTGCAGGGAACTATTGGGAAATTATTAATCGGTATTCAAGTGCAAAACAGTCACGAAGATTCCAGAATTACATTCACGACCGCTCTTTTGCGTTTCGTAGTAAAAATATTCTCTATACTTGTTTTTGGATTGGGAATACTGCTCATTATCTTCACAAAAAAACATCAAGGGCTGCACGATCTTGTTGCTGGAACAGTTGTGGTGAGAGAGGAATAAAAAAAAACCGGCTCAAGAAATTCTTAAGCCGAGTGTGTTAAATTTATTAGTAAGAGTTTTACTGCACCTGTTCAACAGCCCACTTTAATGCATCCTGAAGCATCTCCTGATCAGGAGATTTGATAAAACCATTCTCAGTAAGTGACGTGGTGAGATTTCGCGCATATTCAATATCTCTTTTCGCTTTATTGAATGCCTCTTCGCGGGTCATTTTTATTCTGGCAACACCATCTTTGATCGCCTGCATTGCAACATCGGCAGCTTCTTCCGGGAAGACATTCGCTTCATCCATAGTAGGAACTATATTTTCCGGATCGATACCGCGTTTTTCTGCATAATTTGCTAGAGAATAGGCAGCAGCAATAGCCATCTTATCTGTAACTTTCTTTGCACGGACCATTAGAGCACCTTTTAGAATACCCGGGAACCCAAGTGAATTATTTACCTGGTTCGGGAAATCACCGCGCCCGGTAGCAACGATGAATGCTCCAGCTTCTTTGGCTGCATAGGGATAGATTTCCGGCACGGGATTTGCACATGTAAAGACAATTGATTTATCTGCCATCGAGCTTATCCACTCGGGCTTCACTGTATCCGGACCCGGTTTGGAAAGTGCAATAAGAACATCTGCGCCCTTGCATGCTTCTGCAAAATCATTGATCCTGTCAGGATTTGTCTTTTCACAGAGTTCCCACTTGCGATAGAAGCGTTTATCGGCTTTGATGTCTTCTCTGCCTGCATGCAATCCGCCTTTGGAATCAAACATGATTATCTTGTTGGTATCGCCGCCAGCAGTAATAATGATCCTGGCTATCGTAGTATTAGAAGCACCTGCGCCAAGCATCGCGATGCGTACATCACCGATCTTCTTGTCTGCCAGTTTCAGCGCATTGACAAGTCCGGCAAGTGTCACACAAGCAGTACCTTGAGCATCATCATGCCATACTGGAATATCGCATTCTTCACGAAGCGTATCCAGCACTTTATAACAATTTGGCTGCGAAATATCTTCAAGATTGATCGCTCCAAAACTGGGCTGGCACATTTTCACAAATTCAATGATCTTATCCGGATCGTGCTCGCCTTTATCATTATAGCTATCAATGCACAATGCAACTGCGTCCACACCACCGAGATATTTCATGAGGAATGCTTTTCCTTCCATCACTCCGAGACCTCCCGGAGGAGTACAGTCACCATCTCCCAGCACACGTGTTGAGTCACTCACAACAGCAACGAAATTGCCTCTGTTGGAAAGCTCAAAAGAAGTATCATTATCATCACGAATAGTTGTTGATATCTTGGACACGCCCGGGGTGTACCATACATTGAACCAATTGAAGCCAAAAACTGCTGCTTTTGGCACGGTCTGGATCTTTCCACTGTAAAAACGATGGGCTAATGCTGCCAGCTTTTTCAAAAATAAAGTTTTCGCTCGAGCTTTCTGTTCTTCGGTGAAGTCATCAGGAAAGACTTCGTCCAAATTCTTCAATGACAAATCGACTTTTTTCATTTATTTTTTTCCTCCACAAATATATTTGTGTATTATTTACGCATTCTCATTCCGCTTTTAAAGTCCGCTCCTCCCTGATTGGGATCATATTTTTCTACGAGAGAGATCGTGTCACCTTCAGCAACGCCTTCAAGAATTTCCACTTTTTGCAGATCGTTGATGCCGATTTTCACAATTGCGGATGTAATAAGCGTATCGGATTTCACCACATATACGATATCGTTTCCGTCATCATCCTGAAATATTGCCTGTATGGGAATCGTTACAACGCTCTTCCTCGTCTTTCCGATAATGGTCACATTGGCGCTCATGCCGGGGCGAAGCTCTTTCAAATTATCTTCGATCGAGACTTTTACCTGGAATATTCGAATATTATTGTTGCCGATCGTTGCCATCGGTGAGATGTGCGTGATCTTTCCGCCAAATTTTTTATCCGGGAATGCATCGATAGTCATCTTTGCTTCCCTTCCAAGAGAGATCTTACCTATATCAACCTCATTTATATCTGTCAGGATGATCATCCGCGAGAGATCTGCAATGGTTATGAGCACTGTTCCTCCTGAATAGGATTCGCTGGAAACGACCATCTCCCCTTCTTCAACATTTTTATGTATGATCATACCCGAAGCAGGAGCTGTAACTTTCAGCTTTGTTTCTTGAATACCTATCTCCTCGACTAACTGATGTTGCTCTAAGGCAGAATCATAGCTGATCTGGGCTAATTTAAGAGCATTCTGTGCATCGCGCCACTTTTCATCGGAGATAAGGTTTTTCTCGTATAATTCTTTGCTGGATTCATGATCTTTCTTGGCGTTATCAAGATTGATCTCTGTTGTTTTCAGGGTGCTTTTTATCCTGGAAAGGGTCTGCGCCTGTGCCATATCCGGCTCGATTTCTGCAATGATATCAGCTTCATTAATGTACTGTCCTTCTTCAACGAACATCTTTATAATGCGTCCACTCAGTTTTGATTTTACACTCACTTCTTTAACCGGGCGTATCTCCCCTACTTCATCGAGCACGATTGAGATGTCATCGATCTTGGCAACTGCTGTTGGGGTCTTCTTATCACCTTCCTGTTCGGAGGTTTTCTTTTTACCTGTCACAGAAACTACAACCACTACAATAATAACTACTGCGATTATGATCCATACAAATTTTTTCATACTAACCTGCCTTAATATCTATTTAATAATTTATCGTTTGTGATCAAATGAATATTTTCCTGAGCCATTATAAGTAAATAATACTGGCTTATCCTGGAGCTCATACTCTGAAAGCGTTCCTGGCGTGCTTTTTCCAGCTCGGTCAGATCTGCTTGCCCGAGACGGAATTTTTCATTCACCAGATTGAAATGCATTTCTGATAGGTTTTCCTGTTTCTTTGCGAGTTCATAGCTCTGCTGAAGCTGGTTGAAGTTTTTTACTGCCTGCACAAAATCCTGCTGCTCTTCCTTTTTCTTATGCTCGTACAGAAGTTTTGTCTGCTTATAACTATAATGTGAAGTCCTGTTCGCAGGAAGATTCTTCAATGGATTGAGCAACGGGTAGGAAAGTGCCAGCGTGTATTGAACCGGTGAACTTTTTGCGTCAAAATCAAAGAGACCACCCTTTTCCCAATCGAGTTTCTTGTTCACCGAAAAGCTCAATGTAGGAATGAATTCCAGCCAATTCTTTACATAATTCAGCTTGGACTGTTTTATGCTTTCTTTATAGGAATTTACAGTAAGATTTTTATCAATGTCCAGATCAAATGTCGGATCTGCGGTAAAAGTATAATCGAGCTCTGCAAAAGTGTAGCTCTCATCGAAATCGATGCTCAGCAGAAAGCACAGATCCATTTTGCTGTTCTCATAGTCATAATCGGATTTCAAGGAATCGATCTGGGCACGTGAAAGATCGATTTCCGACTGTTGCATATCGAGCTCGGAAACTTTGCCGTAAGTTCTCAGGGTTTTTGTTTCATCATAATTCATCTTTGCTATATTAAGCGCCATCTTGGAAACTTCATATAGTTTTTCCTTAAGAAGCACATTCAGATAGGATGAGATGATATTATAAATTAGGTTTTTTCTCGTGATCTCAAGATCGATCTTACTTTTCCTTAGAGATGAGAGACTATTTGTGATGTTGAAGTAACGATAGTCGTCACTATAGATTGTTTCAGAAATGCTGATACTGCCGGATTTTGTCGATGTGTTCGCAGTTTCTGTATTGGAGATGGAATAGTTCGCACCGGGCAGAAGGTCGAGGAATGACGAGTAGAGACTTTGCTTTGATTTCTTCAGTGTGTAGGTTTGGTTTGTGATGTCATAGGAATTTTCCAGCCCGATCCGGATGACCTTATCAATGTTAAAAGTTTCGGCATAAGACATGCCTGCACATAATAGTATTAGTGCACAGATGAATATTTTTTTCACGAAGACCTCTCTTTTTTTCATTTAGAAGATTATGAGCAAAACAAGGTTTAATAAACCGAATAGCAATCCGAAAGAAGCCCCTATGATGACTAATGGTTTTGTGAGATGATATTTTGCTTTATCTTCAATAAATTTCATGTTTTTATCTGATATAAGTTCGAAAATTTTTTCTTTAATTTCGTATCTTTCAGCAAGATTGGGAATGAAGTTGCGGAACAGTTCTTTTAATAAATGATTTGTTACAACCTGTATAAAAGATAGAACCGGCTTTTGGATGAAGGATGGAAGCTTCTGCAGAAATGCCTGTTCTTCAGTCCATTTCTGAACCTTTTCATAGGTGGTTCGAATGAATTCCTCTTTCTTTACATTCACCACACCACCCGGGAAGCGTTCTATATAAGTTTCATATTTTTCAGTGAGTATTTTTGCAAGCTTGTTTCTGAAGAATACAAGAACTCCAACGATGGGAAGCTCTTTCCCGAATAGTTTTGGTTTCTTTCTCGGATGAAAGACGATAAGAAGAAGGAAATAGAAAAATCCTATTCCCCAGAGAATATTAAGTATAAATATTATAATGATCAAATACCAGGGCATCAGAAACCTCTACCTACTCCTCCCCCTCCACTCATGCCTCCTCCGAAGCCGCCGAATCCACCGAAACCGCCACTACCGCTGCTCCAGCTACCGCCTGCACTTCTTCCGCCACCCATTCCACCAAGAAGTAGGAATGGCAAAAATCCCATGCGCCCGCCAAGTATCAACATAAGGACAATAAACCCGATAATGAATTTGATAATGCTTCTGGCGTCTGCTTTACCACCACCTTGATATGATCCTTCGGGAACTCCATCGAACTGCACTCCATAATGCTTTCCTACTACGGAAGCAAGAGCAAGATACCCTTGAAGTACACCCTGATCCCAATTATCACTTCTGAGATAAGGAACCATATAAGTATCTGCGATCTCGCCGGTAAGTCCGTCCGTGATGAAACCCTCTGCGCCATAACCGACCTCGATCTTCAGCTTGCGTTCATCTATTGCAATGAGTATCAGGCAGCCCTCATCATCTTTGCTGCCGATTCCCCATTTTTCATACAATTTATTTGCGTAAGTGTAATAGTCCTCACCTTGCAGATCTTTCACAACTGCAACTGCAAGTTCAAAGCCCGTTTTCTGCTTTATTTCGAGTGCAAGATTGTTCAACTGGCGTACCGTACTACTGGAAAGCACACCTGCAAAATCATTTACCCACTGTGTAGGAGCAGGATAGGTTACTTTTGCAATGAGCATGAAAGGTATGAGAACGAGAATCCCGATTACGAGAATAATTCTTTTTTTCATATAAATTTAACTATCTTTTTGATAATTTGGTTTTACAAAAAATGAAGTTGAGAAATTTACGTCAACTATTATTTCCGATTTGCCATCTTATGAAGTTATGAAAACCCTAACTCAAAGGAGCAGTAAGCAAAAAGAACTCAACCACAGAGAACACAGAGAACACAGAGAAATTATTAAGTATTAAGATTCGAACCATAAAAAAGTCCGCATCATAAGACACGGACTTTATATCTGAAATATGATTTAGATTTATCGTGTTAACAGCATCTT
>JACNJG010000100.1:0-5801 GCA_014382685.1 Candidatus Cloacimonadota bacterium | reverse complement strand
GTTGCCTCCTTTTGTTCATTACCGTGTGTTCACTTGAATAAAATATTCAATTGTTCGATCATAGGTTTTTTCCTGAGCTTCAGTAAAATAACAGGCAGGGAGCTCTCCCCTTTTTCTGTGATACGCAATGCACTCACAGCACATGCCTTTTTTGTCACATGGATAGGTGCAATTGCACATGTTCATATTTTGACTTTTCTTACATTCCATAGACGCTCCGTTTTTAGTACACTCTTACCACGAAAGGCATTAAAAAACACGAATATAGATTTTTAGTATTAAATCTTTGTGCACACTCTATTTTTTCGAGCATTTCGTGTGTTTCGTGGTTCAGCATTTAATTAATAAAATTCCATTGCACACCAAAAGCGACCCCAAAGGGATTCACTTCATTTAGTTTATACATAAAATAATTTGAGTCAAGAATATCAAATATGTTTGTTAATTTAAGATAGATCAAAAAACGCTTGATGCTCACACCGGCTTCTGCAGAAACAAAAAGCTGATGAGCAACTTTATCCCTTCTTATATCGAGAAAATTCCCAAGATAGGATACTTCAGCATTAAGGAATATAAAATTCATATGAGGAAGATGCTTCCTGTTTTCCAGTCGTAATTTTGCTTTGTAAGAAGGATAATTTACAAGATCATCCGGGCGGTGAGTGTAGGTGGCTGCTATGCGATAGGTATTATCTACTCCTAAAATTTGTGAATGAAGCTCAGCATCGATATCTGCCCCGAACAGCTTGTAATCATCGAGTTGCTCATAGGCAGTTGAATCCTCGTTGGGTAACAAAACCCACTGCCCGTCCTGCCGAATTTCATCATAGAATGTGGAAAGAGAGATCTTGCTATTTATATTTGAGTAGAAAATTTCTGCATTACTGAAAATTACTTTCGTCCTGTTATCGAGAGCGTATATCCCATCGTAGTAAAAGTTCTTCTCTTTTCTTCGTGCTCCCACACTCAGTTTTGAATCGACCGATTCTACAATGGGAATATCAAAGATAAGCTGAGGAAGGAAAAAAGTGGAGTCCGGTTTTTCTGAAAAGATCACATCATTCACTATCCGTAACGTATAGAAATCCGCAAAAATGCCGGGAGAATTTATTGAAACACGAAGCAAATAATCGTGCAGATACCCCTTCCAGTAAAAGTGATCAATATCCTGAAGATCAGCACGGAGCAAAATCTCTGTTGCATACTCCTCAAGTGGAAGATCTATGTCGAGATTGAACTGGTGCCGGACAATTGTGTTCCTTGCTTTATGGGTGGTTTTATCATAAATACGCTCTTCGTCGAATTGGTTCAGATAGGAGAAATGTATGATATCATCAAAGAAAAAAGCATCAAATAGATTTACTATTGTTTCATTTTTCTGAAGATACTGCTTATCCGCATAAATTCCATAGTTTGGATTGAACACATTATAGGTTTCTTTTGCGGAAAAAAGTTTTATAAAATTATAGTTAAATCGATGCGAAGTAAGCGAGCTGATCAGCAACTTTTTCTGTAATTGAAATACAAAATTATCATAATAACACTTGTGCCACCAGGGGCTTGTGTGCTCTCCGCTATGAGCATAGAGTTGGAAATCGAGGAAGTTCACAAATTCATTTTTGATAAAACCAATACTCTTATTCTCATTATTGAAATCCCCATTTGAATACTGTACATCAGTAAGAAGCGCCCGAAATGAATTCTGTAAAGGCGTGAAATTATATGTGCCATCTTTACTGTTCATCACATAACAATTCATCAGAGGATAAAACACATCCTTGGGCTGCATGTAATTATCAAATCTGGAGCCGAATATTCCTATCGAACCCTTGTGATCAGGCATGATATAATGTGAATTTCCAAAAGTGTAGTACTCATTTGTGGTGAAGGATTTCGACTTATAAGAAAAAAAAGTATCCTGCAGAGAGACAATGTATTCTTCCAGTTCTTCAATTGGCATGACCACAATGTGCGTATCTTCCTCCGCTTCTGTATATTCTGTTTTGAGTGAATCTACAAGAATTGAGTCCGGTTGATAGATTTGTTTTACTTCTATAGAATCGACTTGCTGAGCGTGAAGCGTGCTTGCACAGAAAAGTAATAATAAAATTAAAAAATATTTTCTCATAGCCATTGATGTTCCTTATACCATTGATAGGTTTCACTCACTCCCTCTTTAAGGGAAAAACAAGATTCATAATTCAGTAGTTTCTTTGCTTTTTCAATACTGCACAGCCAGTAGCACTTCCGCATCTCTTTGACCTTCTGTAAATTTATAGTTGCCTGTTTCTTTGTGAAATATTTCAGGCACTCGTTGAACGCAGCAAGAATATAGCTCAAAAATATGGGGATATGCAGTTTTATTGCCTTTTTGTGCATTGCTTTTTTAACCGCATCGATGAAATCCTCAAGCAAATATACATTCCCGTCGCCGGCAAAAAATATTTCATTATCTGCACGCTCACTTTCAGCAGCCATTATGATCATCTGCACAAGATCTTCCACATATACAAGACTGAAATATTTCTTTTTAAAACCTGCCAAAGGTGCGATATGTTTGTTCACCAGTTTAAAATACTGCAAAAAGTCTTTGTCATAAGGTCCATACACGCTGGAAGGACGAATAATGACCCAGGGAACGGAGCATTCCTCGCGCACCACTCTTTCGGCTTCGAGTTTACTCTTTCCATAGTATGATACAGGATTGCAAGTGCAGTTTTCCGTTTTAGGGGAAATCCCGTCAGCCGGTCCTGCAGCAGCTTGAGTACTAAGAAAAACGAATTTCTTAACATTGCTGCTTTTTATCGACTCAAGCAGGTTTTTGGTTACTTCTACATTTGCATCGAAGTAGCGTTTTTCATTGATCTCCCGAACTTTTGCAGCAACATGAAAAATTATCTCTTGATCTTTACAAGCTTCTTGCAAAGAAGATAAAGAATGATAATCTGCATACTTGAAGGTTACCGGCAGGTTTTCCAGAGAGCTGAGGTTGGATGTACGTCTCACCATGCAGGTCACATCATAGTTATTCTTCAGCAAAGCCCGTACAAGATTACTTCCTACAAATCCGTTAGCTCCGGTTACTAATACTTTCTTTTTCATTAGCATAGAAAGAAAATTGTGCAAAATTTTTGTCAATTGAAACTCCCTTAAAGTTTATTCAAAAAAATTTGACAATAAATTGCCAATGCAAAATTTCCCCATAAATTATAGAAAAGAAATTTCAAGATCGGAGATATAGATATGAAAAAAACAATTTTTACGCTCTTGGTTTTTGTACTCCTGTTTTCAGTGCCACTTATTGCAGAGAAGGTCATTATACGCATTGATAATCCGGGCAGGGCAACCGCTGCATACTTCATGGAGAATAACTATGATATTGCATCATATTATCCTGAGAAGTATATTGATATTTTCCTACACGAGGAAAGGTTGCAGGAAATCTCTCAACTTGGTTATGATTTTACTATTGTGGATTCCGAATCCAAAATGAAAGAAAACCTCGTCACACGTGAGAAAGATATATATGGCTATCGCTCTTATGATGACATGAAAACGGAACTCCTGCAGCTTGCATTCAATCATTCCAACATTATTAATGTTACTACTATTGGTGAGTCCCGCGGCAAAGAATACGCGGCAGCGGGAAATTCAAACTATAATGACTACCAGCATGATGTATGGTGCGTGAAATTGTCTAATAATGTTATGCTAAATGAAGACGAGCCAAACATCATTTTTGATGGCGAACACCATGCCCGTGAGCCGATCAGTATGGAAATGACTATGCTGATCCTGAATTATCTTGTAGATAACTACGGCACAGATCCGGACGTAACCTTTTGGGTTGATAATGCTCAGATCTGGTTCGTTCCCTTGGTCAATCCTGACGGACATAAGATCGTGATAGATCAAACAGATATGTCCTGGCGAAAAAATATTCGTGATAATGACGAAAACGGACAGATAACATGGGGCGGTTATTACTATCCTGATGGTGTTGATCCAAACAGAAATTACGGTCCTCCGGAATGGTTCGGCGGGCAAGGCACAAGCGGTCCAACAGGACAAACCTATTGCGGACCAGAATCCTTTTCAGAGCCCGAAACAAGCGCTCTTAGAGACCTGCTTTCACAATACAGGTTTGACCTCGGAATGTCATATCATAGCTACAGCGAACTAATAATGTGGCCTCTTGGCTTCGACATGTCCTGTATGGCTCCCGATGTGAATGCTCTTTCAAATCTTGGTCAGGAAATGGCGGTAACAGTTCCATCACTTTACGGCGGACACTACACTCCCCAGCAGACAAACGCACTCTATCCTTGCTCCGGCACAACAACCGATTACGGGTACGGAGTTGAAAGAATATTCTATTTTATTACTGAACTCGGCAAGACTTTCATCCCAGATGCAACGACCATGAATACAATTATTAATGATAACCTTTCAGCAGCGCTTATTCTCATAGATAGAATTTTTGACCGGGTTATAACAGGTAATATTACAGATAGTCTGTCCGGCGATTTCCTCGATGCAGAAGTATTTGTGCACAATATTGATGACACAGGAACTGAAGTAGATTCATATATGAGCGGTCCTGATTTCGGACGCTATTACAGAATTCTGCTACCCGGCACCTATGACCTTACTTTCTCTGCTTTTGGGTATCTTGCAAAAACTATTAATGATGTTCAGGTAGTTACGGGCTCACAAACCGAACTCGATATCGAGCTTGTTCCTGCTCCAACAACAAATGTACACATTAACCTTGAAAACGAGGATGGCAATCCCATTCCCGATGCAGAAATAATTGTACTGGATACACCTCTGGATCCGGTGACAACAAATTCAATGGGCTATGCACAAATATATGATGTGCCCTACGGCAGTTATGAAGTTGAAATCACTGCGCCTGCATACGGCACTTTTACCTATCTTATGGAGGTAACTGCTCTGAACAATTCCTTCACCTTTGTCATGGTCGAGCCCTTCTTTGTTGATGACTTCGAACTGGGTTTGGGGAATTGGACAACCACTGGTGATTGGGGATTAAGCACGCAGTATTATAGCGGTATATTTTCCCTGGCTGATAGCCCTGATGGTGAATATAGTAATTACGAATTATCTTATGCAACTCTTAATGACGAAATCAATTTAGTTGATGCTGTTTCTGCACATGTCGAATTTATGACGAGATATGAGATCGAATCCGGCTATGACTTTACATATTTCCAGATTTCCACAAATGGCACTAGCTGGACAACCCTCGAGGATTATACCGGAATGCAAACCTCATGGGAAGTTCAATCCTTTGATCTTCTGGATTACCTTGGACAAACTGTGCACTTCAGGTTCAAATTTTATTCCGACTCTGGGGTTACTGAAGACGGTATTTATATCGATGATTTCAAGATATACAGATATGAAAATCTTGTTTCCAATGATGATCCTGCAATGCAAAACACTTTTGCATTGTATCAAAACTATCCAAATCCTTTCAGAAATTCAACCCAGTTTGCCTTTACACTTCCTGCAAACACGGAACTTGCTGAGATTTCAATTTATAATCTTCTTGGACAGCTCGTGGATCGTATTGAGTTAACTCCTGATGATATATTCAGCAGAAATATCGTCTGGGATGCAAAAGATTCCTTTGGTAATGATGTTCCTTCAGGTGTGTATTTCTACAAGCTCTCGACCGATAATAATGAAACGATTAAAAAGATGGTTCTAATGAAGTAACTCAACGCGAGCTACTTATACATAAGAGACGTACGCAAGTGCGTCTCATTTTTTTA
>JACNJG010000001.1 GCA_014382685.1 Candidatus Cloacimonadota bacterium | reverse complement strand
AAATTACTATATCAGGATCTGTCAATATGGGTGGGGAGTTCGAGCTTGTAAAAAACGATCGAATTATGGATATTATAATGCTTTCAATGGGATTATCCGATAATGCCTATCTGTCTGAAGTTGAGGTGGTTCGTTTTAAAAATAACTCATCAGATACCGAAGTAATACTTGTAGATTTTAATAAGATACTAAATGATCCTGAAAGTGAGCAGAATATACTGCTCAAAAATGATGATCGGATATATGTAAGAGCGATTCCGGAATTTCACAGAAAAGAAGGCGTGGTAGTAAGCGGAGAAGTCGAATTCCCTGGAGGTTATGCTATTGAAAACGGAAAGACAACTCTTCATGATGTTTTGGTTGAATCTGGAGGACCAACAGAAAAAGCTGACCTTCAAAACGCCTTTCTTCAAAGAAGAAGCAGTGAGGATGTGGTTGATCCTGAATTTCAACGATTAAAATTAATGCTTGTGGAAGATATGACACCTCTTGAATATGAATATTTCAAAACGAAGTCAAGAGAGATGAGAGGAAAGTTCGCAACTGATTTTCAGAAACTATGGTTTGAGAATGATCCCGAGTTCAATTTTTTACTTAAAACAGGTGATTACATCTATATTCCAGATAAAACTGTGACAGTAACAGTATCAGGACAGGTCAAAAACCCCGGTCTGGTCACTTATGTAGAAGGTAAGAATTATCTCTATTATGTTGATAAAGCAGGCGGGTTTGCCTGGCGAGCGAGAAAAGGCAAGATACGTCTTATCAAAGCAAATACCGGTGAGTGGTTGAAGCCCAATGAGAACACTCCTATTGAAGTTGGTGATATGGTTTTTGTGCCCGAAAAACCCGATGTTGATTATTGGGATTTGACTAAGGATATAATGAGCATTGCTGCTCAGATTGCCACTGTAATAATTGTAATACAAAATGTGGCGAAATAAGGTCATGCAAAGGGTTATCAACACAAGTTGCACGCACTTATCGTTTAGTATAACGAACGACAATATGGATATATCGTTTAGTATAATGAACGATACGAGATAATAATTATATGAATGGAAAGATGAAATATATTCTTGCGGATTGGTTCGAGCGATCTATTCCTGATTATATACCCAGAAAATCTTATACGACAATATTTAAAGAAGATATGATTTTCTCTCTTGTCGGTGTTCGACGGGCTGGGAAAACATTTTCTTTTTATCAAAATATAAATGAACTACAAAAAACTATTCCCTCCAAAAATATTCTTTATCTGAATTTTGAAGATGATAGATTATATCCTATGCAAGGGAATGAACTTCAGATCCTTCAGGATACTTATTTGCAAAATTTTAATCAGGATTCTTCATTTCCAATCTATCTCTTTTTAGATGAAATCCAGAATATTAAAAACTGGGAAAGAACTGTTCGGCGTATTTATGATACAAAACAAAATGTAAAAATCGCAATAACTGGTTCCAGCTCAAAATTGCTCTCCTCTGAAATTGCATCTTCCCTTAGAGGTAGGACAATTTCAAAAATAATTTACCCTCTATCATTTAATGAATTTCTGGGCTTTAAGAATTTCAAAGTCAAAAATGATGAATTGTCAAATATTGAATATAGCCCCCAAAAAAATAAAATGCTTAAGTTCTTCAACGAATATATGGAAAATGGTGGATTCCCAAAAGTTGTACTTGCTGAGCATAAAATTGAGATTTTAAGAGAATATTATAAGGCAATTTTTTTTAGAGATATTATTGAGAGAAATGAAATTCGTAATATCAAACTATTTGAAAATTTTATGAAGTTAGTTACGCAGTCAATCAGTAATCGTTTTAGCTATGGAAAAGCAAAAAATACACTCAATTCCATTGGATTTAAAGTTTCAAAGACTACTCTTATCGAGTACCTAACAATGATGGAATCCGCACTTTTTATCCATGAAGTACATGTTTTTTCATATACCGTGAAAGACCAGCTGCAATATCCAAGAAAGATTTATATCATTGATAATGGTTTGAGAAATGCTGTATGCTTTCGATTTTCGGATGACCTCGGTTTGTTGCTGGAAAACCTTGTATTTTTAGCACTCTTGCAGAAAGAAGAGGAAATATTTTACTGGCAAGATAATAATGGCCATGAAGTTGATTTCCTTATACGGAATATGAATAAAGTAGTAAAACTTATTCAGGTATGCTATGATGTTTCAGATTCCAAAACAAGAAAAAGAGAAGAAAGAGCACTATATAAAGCAATGGATATGTTTAATCTGAAAACAGGACTTATATTAACTTATGACTATTCTGATAAATCTGATAAAACGGAATGCCGGGAAAAGCAAATTGAATACAAACCTGTCTGGAAATGGATGTTAGAAATATGAATTGGAAATTTATAAATAAAAATGTTTTCCCTACGAATCTGCGTACAAATAAAGAGGTATTATGCAAGATAAAGAAATTAACTTAATTGATTACTGGAATATAATCTGGAAGAAAAGAAAATTTATTGTTAT
>JACNJG010000057.1 GCA_014382685.1 Candidatus Cloacimonadota bacterium | reverse complement strand
CGTCTCAATGCCGCTGATGTATTATTACAAGACGACAGAGTTGGCTACTCCAAATGATAAATGGTTATCATTCCCGACCGTGTCCAACTTGATTGGGTGTCAGGAATCCAGAATTTTATTCGTGGGAATGACCCCTTATAAAAAACGGCTTGAAAAGGAATTTTCCAAACATGGATTGTCATTCTGGAGCACATTCGCTTCGCTCAGTATAAACTCCGCGAAGAATCTCGCAAAAACATTAAACTATCTTTCAGGGAGATCCTTCACGTATTTGTCCCGAAAAAGTACTATACCGTGGCAGACGGCACTTAGTTCAGCTAGCTGGTTGATGACAATTCTTTTTTTTAAACATTTATGGAAATGTGGGATTGATTACCATTAATCAGCCGCAGAATTCTATTATTGTGTTTTAACTTTGCGAAAGGAAGACAACTTTCGCAAAGCCACCTGTCATTTTGGGAAGTTATTTGGCATTATTGCACATCCTCGCTTCATACTTCGCCACGAAGCAAGTCTGTTCGGAGTAGTTTTTTTTGGAGTGCATCGAGCGTCTCGATGCTGCTGATGTATTATTACAAGACGACAGAGTCGTCAACTCCAAATAAGAAAGTCTGTCATTTCTGTGAAAATGGGAATCCAGATTTTGTCTATGCTAACATTTGGGAGTAACTTACAATTCCTTTGATTTTTTTAATTTTATTGTCTGAATCAATGTGCGGATTGCCAACCATTGCAAGGGCTTGCAACCATTCGCAAGGTTTCAAGGTTTAGATTTCATTTTCGTGCTTTTCGTGTTTTTCGTGGTTGAGTGTTATTTATTGCAAATGATAAATTACCAGAAAATCTAACAAAATCATAAATTACTTGATTAAAAATTTATACCTTCCAAATGTTTAACAAATATTTTTATAAATATAATAAATAAAATATATGCATGTCAGGAGGAAAGGTGAAAATAAAAAAAGTCATCTTATCTGTATTTGTATTTTCCATCACTCTTCAGCTCCTTTTCTGTTCATCGGCAGCAGTTGCCAAAAAGAATGAACCTGAAGAAGGAGTCCGCGTTGCAGTGTGGGGCTTTCATTACAATGACCTTGATAGCCGCACCATGTGCAAAAAATATCTCCCTGCTGATTTCCAGGATGTAGGAAAAGAAAATCCCGGTATCATAATGGTATCCGAGAAAGATGTTGATAAAGCTCTTGGGAAAATTAAGATCGAGGAACTTGATCAAACCATCGTTACCGAGCTGGCACAAAAGGTCGATTCCAAAATCAATATCTGGGGAAATATTTCCCAGATAGAATCCACGCTCTACAATCTCAGAGTATTCATTTTTGATGTAGAGACCAATGAGATCAAATATGAGCAGATGAAGGTCGAGAAGAAAAAAGAAGAGCGTCTGAAAGCTGCCCAAAAAGTCATTGATATGGCTATTGAAATGTGCGGTTCTGCAGAAACTAAAGCTATGGAAATCGCTATGAATTTCTTTAATTCGGAGCAATATCCTGATGCGAAAAAATCGTTTAAAAAAGTGCTTGAGCTCAATCCAAACGAAAAGGAAGCTTATCTCTACCTTGCTTACATCAGTGCATTGGAAGGAGATTACACCACTGCGATCGAATATTATGACAAAGCACTCGAGATCGATCCAAACTATATCATAGTTCTTGAAGGACTTGCCTGGTCATATAAAATGATCGAAGATTATGAGCTCGCATCGGAGACCTACCAACAACTTGCAGAACTTGAAGAAGGTAACATTGATTACATGCTCTGCATTGGCGAAATATGCAATATGACCGATAATTTTGATGGTTCCGTTGATGCATACAATCTTGTGCTTGAAATTGATTCCAATTGTGTTAAAGCTCATCAATCACTCGGAATTCTCTATTTTGGAGAAGGTATTTATGATGATGCGATCCCTCACCTTTGCGCAGTGATCGATGCAGGTGTAGATGATAGTGATATCCTTAAAAAACTGGCTATTGCGTATCAAAAAACCGGCAGGATTGGCGATGCTATTCAGCAGAACATTGAGATAATCGAGAAAAATCCCAATTCCACTGCTCCTTATCTGAATCTTGCTGCCATTTATGTCACTCAACAGGATTTCACAGAAGCCCTCGATGCATTGAACAAATATATCAAACTCATGCCTGATTCTGAGATCGGGTATAACCGAATTGCCGATGTTTACCGTCAGATGAAGGAGTATGATAAGGCAGTTCAGTTTGCACAAAAATCAGCGGAGATCGCGCCAGGACTTCCCGAACCCTATCTCATTCTTGGTGAGATTGATAATGAGCGTGGATACCAGCACTATCAGCTTTTTATCAATTATGATGAAAAGGCAAAGAACCCGGAATTCAGCGCAGAATATGATAAAAATCACAAATTGCGTGGCGAAAATAAAAAGAAATCAAATGCTTATTTTAAATCTGCAAAAGCATATTACGAGAAAGCAAATACATTGACTTCCGATTATTTCATGCAGGAGCGCTTGAAGGATAAGATCCAGCTGGTAAGCAAGCTTATCGAAGAAACAAAACATGATCCCTTCTACGATGAATAAAGCATTAACTTTTCAGCAGATAATATTCCATCTACAGAAATTTTGGGATTCCCAGGGCTGTATAATACGCCAGCCCTATGATGTAGAAATGGGCGCCGGCACTTTTCATCCAGCCACCTTTTTCGGGGCTCTTTCCAATAAGGATGAACGGATTGCTTACACTCAACCCTCAAGACGCCCGAAGGATGGACGCTATGGCGATAATCCTAACCGGTTGCAGCATTATTACCAGTTTCAGGTAATTATCAAACCTTCACCAGATAATATTCAGGAACTATATTTGAAAAGTCTGGAAGCGATAGGTACTCCTATAAAGGAACACGATGTACGTTTTGTTGAAGATGACTGGGAATCACCAACTCTCGGTGCAGCAGGATTGGGCTGGGAAGTGTGGCTTGACGGAATGGAAATTTCGCAATTCACATATTTCCAGCAGATAGCAGGATACGAGCTGAAATCCGTACCTGTAGAACTCACATATGGTTTGGAGCGGATCGCTATGTACATTCAGCAGGTCGATCATTTCAAGGATATCAAATGGAATGATACCATGACCTATGAAGATGTTTATATGGCAAGCGAAAAACAATTCTGTGAGTTCAATTTCAAAGCTGCAAATGTTGAGATGCTTTTTGTAGAGTTTGACCGCTATGAAAAAGATGTATTCCGCCAGGTGGAATTCGGTCTTGTATATCCCGCTTATGATTATGTGTTGAAGTGCTCGCATATATTCAATCTGCTCGATGCGCGCGGTGCGATCAGTGTATCTGAAAGAGTGCTGTACATCAAACGCATCCGCAACCTTGCACGCGCCTGTGCTACTGCATTCATCGAATATCAGAATAACAAAAAATAAGGATAAATATGCCCAAAAATACTGAAACAATATATGCAGAGATACTTGATTGTTACACAGATACTTTCAAAGATTCTCTGCAATCGCTTTACATATACGGAAGTGCGACCACCGATGATTTCAATGAGAAATATTCAGACATCAATGTTGCAATAATTCTTGATGATATCTCGATTCAGAATCTCATTAAAGCTAGGAGCTGCATAAAAATGCTTCGCAAGAAAAATGTAACTGCTCCTCTCTTTCTCACTAAAGAATATATCATGGATTCGCTGGATTCCTTTCCCATAGAATTTCTTGCAATAAAAAGTTCTCATCTTACGCTCAAAGGAGATGATTTCTTTGCAGACATCTCGATCGAACCGGAACACATTCGACTTGAAGCAGAACGCGAACTAAAAGGAAAATTGCTTCTACTTCGTGCTTCTTTTCTTGAGAACATCGACAAAAAAAATGTATTGAACGCACTTGTTGTAAACTCCTTTTCTGCCCTCATTCCCGTACTGAAAGGCATTCTGTTTTTCAAGGGTTCGGAAATTCCCATAAATGCATTAGATGTCATAAAAAGAGCATCAGAATTATGTGAGGTCGATCTGTCATCCTTTGTGGCTGCTTACAAAATAAAGAACCGTTATCTAAAACTTAAGAGCGAAGAATTCGTAACCTTTTTTGAATCCTACATATCCGCAGTAGATTCACTAAGTGAACTCGTAGATAAGTTTTAATTTTTCATATTTGATAATGAATGCTGTAAACACAGTATGTGTGGCAATATAGTTATTATGAAGAGAGTCGTTGTAATCGGAGGAGGACCTGCCGGCATGATGGCAGCTTGCAGGGCTGCTGAGTGCGGAGCCAGAGTAACACTTCTTGAGAAGATGAACAAGCTCGGACTCAAACTTTCACTTACCGGCAAGGGCAGATGTAATATCACAAACACCGAACCTCAGATAATGACATTTATCGAAAAATATGGAGATAACGGAAAATTTCTTATTAATGCTTTCAACACATTTTTCAATAAAGAATTGATGGAATTTCTTAAGAGACGCGGTCTCGTTTTGAAGGAGCTTTCCGGCGGACGTATCTATCCTGATTCCGATAATTCGTGGAATGTTGTAGATGTCTTCGCAGACTATCTAAAGGAACTGAGAGTTCACATCGAGCTGGAATCTCCTGTAAAAGAACTGCTGCATTATCAGAATATTATTGGTGGTGTTGTTCATGAAAATGGAACTGTCCTTTGCGATGCTGTCATTGTCGCGACAGGTGGGAATTCTTATTCAAAAACCGGCTCTTCAGGGGATGGATATCAGCTTGCTCGTGTTACAGGACACAAAGTAACCGCTATTTATCCCGGGTTAGTTCCTTTCAATCTGCTTGATATAGACCCAAGACTGAATGGCTTAAAATTGAAAAATATAAAAGCCACTGTCACTGTAGATGAAGAAGTTCTATCAGAAGCTTTCGGTGAATTCTATTTCACGGAATGGGGCGCTGACGGTTCTGTGATACTTCGTTTAAGCAGAGATGTAAAAGAAGAAATTCAAGAAGATTACCTGACATTGCATATTGACCTCAAACCGGCACTCGATGAGCAGAAAGTACATGAGAGAATACTAAGAGAGATAAACAGTAATGGCAAAATATCATACCGGAATATGCTGAAGGAAATGCTTCCTGAAAAGATGATCTCATACTTCATCACCAGAACTCAAATACCGGAAGATACAAAGATCGCAAATATCACAAAAGAGCAACGTGAAACTATTGTTAAGAATTTGAAAGATCTTACTTTTACGATCACCGGCACCAGGTCATTTGATGAAGCCATCGTTACTTCCGGCGGAGTAGAGCTTTCACATATCGATCCCAAAACAATGGAATCAAAAAAAATAAAAAATCTGTACTTTGCAGGTGAAGTGTTGAACATCGATGGAGACACCGGGGGATACAACCTGCAGGCAGCATTTTCAACAGGATATGTAGCAGGGGAAAACGCAGCAAAGGAAAAAGAAAATAATGAAGAAAATTGATCTGCACATACATTCAAATTTTTCAGACGGCACAAGACATCCCAAAGATATAATCAGAGAAACTAAAGAAATGGGTTTTGATGTCATCTCTATCACCGACCATGATACTCTTGACGGCTACAAAGCCGGCAAAAAATTGGCAAAGCATCTGGGTCTTGAGCTCGTTCCCGGAGTTGAGGTCAGTACATACTACCAATCTTTCGATGTGCACATTCTTGCTTATTTTGTGGATATTCATAATCGACAGCTTCTGAATATGTTGAAATATTTACAAAAAGGACGCATCTTGCGAGCTCAAAAAATTCTCGATAAGTTAGAGGAATACGGCATGAACCTGAAGATCAAAGATGTTTTCGAGCATGTCGAAAATAAAAAAGTTGTTGGTCGTCCCCATATCGCAACTGCAATGGTAGAAAAAGATTATGCAACTTATGAAGAGGCGTTCTGGCACTATATTGGTAATGATAGACCGGCTTATGTACGCAAGCCCACTTTCCCTCCGGAAGAAGTGATCAAGGTCATCAAGGAAGCCGGAGGCGTCTCGATACTTGCACATCCGGGAGTCATCAAAAATGATTTCATTATTCCCGATCTCGTGGATTTTGGTCTGAATGGTCTTGAAATATTTTATCCGTTGCATAGTTTGTATCAAAGACAGAACTACCTCGAACTTGCTGAGCGCTACGGACTTCTTGTTACAGGCGGTTCGGACTATCATGGATTTGCCAGAAAGAACGAGGAATACGGACAAGCGATGCTCAAAGAAAGTTACTATAACGAGCTCTTGGCACACAAGGATCGAAAATATGCCAATTAAAAGATTAGTACTGCTGGCGGAATATGAGACAAATACCTATCTGATCTGGGATAAGGAATCGGGAGTCGGGGCAGTTATTGATCCTGCGAATAATGCCCGGAAAATTGTGGACGAAGCAAAAAGACTTGGTTTCACAATAAAATATATTATAAATACTCACGGGCACGCAGATCATATTGGAGCGAACTCCGAACTGAAAAAACTAACCGGTGCTATACTCTGCATACATGAAGATGATAGCGAGAAATTAAGTAATCCTGATCTGAATCTCAGCTCTTTTGTGGGATTTCCTATTACGACTGTGAAAGCTGACAGATTACTGAAAGATGGTGATTTCATCAAAATTGGAAATATTTCATTAAAGGTGATGCATACTCCGGGTCATTCAAAAGGAGGAATTTGCCTACTGGGTGATGGATTTGTGTTCAGTGGAGATACCATGTTTTTCGAAAGCATCGGACGTTATGATTTTCCGGACAGCAATGGCGAGCATCTGAAAAAAAGCATAGAAGAGAAGTTATTTGTACTGCCTGATTCGACAAAAGTATATACAGGGCATGGGGGACCAACCACAATTGGTCATGAAAAAAAACATAATCCCTTTTTCTTATAAATTATGATAATAATATTAGATTTCGGTTCTCAATATACATATCTGATCGTGAAATCGGTTCAGCAATTGAACGTATCATGCAAAGTGATGCCTTTTGACGTTGCTATTTCAGAAATTCTTAAGCTCAAACCTGAAGCGATCATTTTATCCGGCAGCCCGTTTAGCGTGCTGGATGGCGATGCACCTTTTTGCGATAAAAGAGTATTTGAGCTTGGAATTCCAATACTCGGGATATGCTATGGAATGCAGCTCCTTTGCCATCTGCTGGACGGAAGAGTTGGGCATTCATTGAAAAAGGAGTTCGGGTACGTTGAGCTTATCGTCGATGAAAAGCATGGGCTTTTTGAAGGACTGGAAACCGGTGATGTCGTGTGGATGAGCCATTCGGATAAAATTGAGAAAGTACCCATCGGTTATGACACTTTTTCCAGCACTATAAACACCCCATTCGTTGCCATGCAAAATAAGGCGGAAAAGATTTACGCAGTTCAGTTCCATCCGGAGGTATCTCATACGGAAAAGGGGCTGTTCATTTTTAAGAATTTCATCTACAATATTTGTGGATTAAAACCGAATTGGACACCGGGTTCATTCATAGAGAAGGCATCAAAAAAGATCCGAGAGAAGGTCGGTGATGCAGGTGTGGTGCTGGGTTTGAGTGGCGGAGTGGATTCATCTGTGACTGCTGCATTACTGCATAAAGTGATCGGTGATAAACTCATTCCCATCCTTGTCGATACCGGCTTGATGAGGAAAAACGAAGTCGCAGAAATTCTAAAGATTTTCGAAAATGTTGGAATTCATATTGAAGTGGTGAATGCAAAAGGTCTTTTTATCGAGCAGTTAAAAGGGGTTACCGATCCCGAAGAAAAAAGAAAGATCATCGGAAGACTATTTATTGAGATTTTTGAAAAAGAAGCGCTCAAATTCGACAATGTTCAATTTCTGGCACAAGGCACTCTTTATCCAGATGTGATTGAGAGTTCTTCGTCAAAAACAAAAGATGGTCCTTCTGTTACGATCAAATCGCATCATAATGTGGGCGGTTTGCCGGAAAAACTCAATCTAAAACTTATAGAACCGCTTCGGGAATTATTCAAATATGAAGTAAGAGTAGTTGGCAAAGAGCTCGGATTGCCTGATGAGATTCTTTTCAGACATCCATTCCCGGGACCCGGACTGGCTGTTCGTATTATTGGTGATATCACTGAAGGAAAAGTTGCTCTACTTCAGGAAATTGATTTTATATTCATCGATGAATTGAGAAAGAACTATTATTATGACCGTATCTGGCAGGCATTTGCAGTATTGCTTCCCGTACAAACAGTTGGCGTGATGGGAGATGATAGAACTTATGAAAATGTCTGTGCTCTCCGTGCAGTCAACAGTCTGGATGGCATGACAGCAGACTGGACCAAGATACCGTACAATATCTTAAGACAGATCTCAAACAGGATCATCAATGAGGTTAATGGCATAAATAGGGTCGTATATGATATTAGCTCAAAGCCACCGAGTACGATCGAGTGGGAATGATCCATTATGAAGAAATATTGTATTTTTCTTTTGTTATTGTTGATACCAAGCTTTGGGTTTGCCCAATTCAATATTGTTGCAGAAGTTGCAGGAGAACCTCTCACGTGGTTAGAGCTGCAAAATCGATACGAAACTGTCTGGCGTGAGTATTTGCATGATCCATCTCTATTTCCTGAAGTATCCCAAAAATCAATTCATGAGGATCTAAAAAAAATTGCTCTTGATCAGCTTATTACAGAGCGACTTTTCGAGATATATGCTGATGAAAATAATATCTTCATTAATGAAGAAGAACTGGAAACGATTTTCAAGCAGATCTATTCGGATAATGACCTTTTTCTTACAAACGGATACTTTGACGAAACAAAATTACAACGCTTCAAGATGCAGTACCCCACACGATACAGGGAGATCATAGACAGAATTCGCGATGATATGCTCGATGATAAGATCAAGGAGATAATAAAAGAGCAGTTCTATCTTAATGATGGAGAATTGTACGATGCCTATGTGCGTGATAATTCAAGAATTCAACTGAAATATCTCATTATTCCAGACAGTCTGATGCCCACAAATTTTCCTTCAAGTCCGGCTTATGTGAAAGAATTTCATAAAGAACATAAATATTCCTATCAAGCACCGGACAAGGTTCGCCTTGGCATCGTTTATATCCAGGATGATGATTTTTTCCCTTCATCCAAGCCATATTATAAATACGTTCCTGCCTACCGCAGAGATGCTCATGCTCAGGCAAGGATTTATGCGGAACAATTAGCCGATTTGCTCAATTCTGGTTATGATGAAAATAGTCCCATTTTCAGCGCCCATCGTGTGTTCGAGACAGGATATTTGGAAACAGATGATCACATTGGCAAGCTTGAGCATAGCGATGATATAATTAAGAAAGCATTGCAGTTGCGCCCAGGAAGATATCATCCTTCTCCTATCGAACAGGAAAATGGCTGGGTAATTTTTCAGACAATTGGGAAAAAAGGTGGTGGCATCGCTAATTTTGAGGATGCTGCACTTCCGATCTGGAAGGATTATATCTCGGTAGGACGTGATTATTATTTCGATTGCGAAACTGAAAATTATTATGATAACAATATCGAACACGAACTGCTCTTCGAGGTCGATGTGAGTTATATCAGTATCGATGCAGAAGACCTTCAGTTCGATATATATTTTTCTGAGGACTCTTTGTGGAATTATTACGAGTATAATCTTGAGGAATTTGTCACTGTGCGGGATACCATGTCCTTTGAAAAAGTCCGCGAAGATATTATCGAAGAGCTGACGAAAAAGGCGAAACGAAGACTCGCAGATTCAACCATAACATACATTAAGGAAAGGGTTTCCGAGCATGATTTTCTTTTAAGTTATCCAAGCGCAGAGATCAAATTGTTCCGGAAATATATTGAAAACATACCTTATTACAGAGAGCCCTATCCTCTCGTTCAAGATACAATTTTCAAAACTCCTGTCGATTCCATGTTTTTCGCAAAAAAAGGAACACGTTATGTGATCGGGCTGGTAAATGACAGACGACTGGTCCTATCGAAAGAAAAAAACTCACTCAAAGATGAGGTACAAAATCTTCTTGAAAATAAATGGGATACGGATTGGCAAAATGGGTTTCAGGAATTTTATTCACAAAATAAAAATGCCTATTTTGAGCCGAATCTTTATCGTTTTTCCTATATCTTTATTCCAATTGATACTTCACAGGTGATTATCGATTCTTCAGATGCGAGAGCTTATTTTTCTGAGAATAAGGATAAATTTATTCAATCCGATCGAGTTAAACTGCAGTTGCTTTTCGTGGCTGAAAGTTCTCTTATCTATAAGAAAGTTCAAGACATTCGGAACGCAGTGCTTGATGGAGTAGATTTTGAGATCATCTCGGATATGTATTATGAACCACATCCATTTATCGAAAAGGAAAATACATTCATTAATATAAACGATCTCAATGAAATGATATATTCATGTGTTGACACTCTTGGTCTGAACGAGATATCTTCACCGATCTGCACAGACGAGGGCTGTTTCTTCATCAAAATCATTGAAAGAGAAAAAAATGATGAGAATATTTTTGAGCTAAAGAAATCGCAGGTCCTTTATGAAATGAAACTTCCCATTGCAGACAGCACAGCGTACCGTACCGTAAAAACAATTTATGATAACATCTACAGCAATAAAGATGTGCTATTCAACACTCATCATGAGGATACCTATTATACTGACTACCTGAAGCTGGATGATGAATATACGGTTATAGATAATTTGATCACCTTGCCAAAAAGAGAATATGATGAGTTGAATTCTCTTAGAATCGGAAATAAATTTCCTAAGATTTTCACAGTCAATGGTGGATATGCCATCCTCTTTCTTGAAGATAAAGTCTCAGGTAAGAAGATCGCCGGATATGATGCATACACAAAAGCCCGTGATGAATTTCTTTCTAAATTGCAATTCAACGAAGGAAAGATTTTTGTGGAATACCTTACACTTGAACTTATGAACCGACAGAAGGGCTATCTTACCTATGTTTTCGGAGGATTACGTGAAACTCCGCTTATCGGTTATGATGACATGATCAACAACCTGCCGGGTAGTAATGTCATTGTACGAAGTGCTTTTACAAAGGAGCAATACACATACAGTCATCCAATCCGATTTACTGATCATGGTTGGGGATTTTATTATGTTGCGAAAAAGGAAGTTGAAACTCCTCAGAACTTTGCATCAATCAAGCAGAAATATCGTCAGGAATATGTTGAAAAGAAGTTTAGTGGGTGGCTGGAAAACTATAAAATGCAGAAACAGGTGAAGGTTTTTGTGCAGTAAGTTTGGTAAAGTGTAAAACTTGACAGCAAACTGATGGATAAAAAAACAGTGCTTACCGCAATTTTTTTTACTAAGGTTGCCGGGATAGCTCAGACGGTAGAGCAGGGGCCTGAAAAGCCCTGTGTCCGTGGTTCAATTCCGCGTCCCGGCACCATTTTTTTTATCACCAAATTATGGCAATAATCGGAATAACGATCGGCGACCCGACCGGTATCGGACCGGAAATCATTAAGAAAGCACTATCTCCACAGACTTTTAATCACAAGATTGTTATTTATGGAGCTCTTCCTGATTCAGTTGCATTAGATAATATTGAAATTATTTCCAGTTCTAAAGAGATTAAGCAAGCCGATTCTAATCGGCTTTGGTATCCTGTGATGAAGGAGGAGGTTTTTGTGCTCGGAAAACCAACTATAAAAAGCGGACTTTATGCATACTCTGCAATTAAAAAAGCAGGTGAGGATGCCCTGAATGGATACATCGATGCGATCGTGACAGCTCCAATAAGTAAACACTATATTCAGCTCTCTCATCCGGATTTTATCGGACACACCGAGTTCTTTGCTCGTCAAGCACATTGCCCTGAAGTTGTAATGAGCTTCTTCAGCGATAAGTTGAATGTTGGCTTACTTACAACCCATTGCGCATTATCTGATGTGGCTTCTCATCTTAATATTGAGATGGTAGTGGCAAAAATTCACATCATAAATAATGCTTTAAGAAAATTCTTTCACATAGCGAATCCCAAATTAGCTTTACTCGGGCTAAATCCGCATGCCGGTGAAGAAGGTGCATTTGGGAATGAAGAATTACAGATACTGATACCTGCAATAGAAATACTTCAAGATCAGGATGTTGATATACATGGACCCTTTCCTGCCGATACATTCTTTGCCGGTGATTATTCTACTTATGACATGATAATTGCTTTGTATCA
>JACNJG010000161.1:9608-12407 GCA_014382685.1 Candidatus Cloacimonadota bacterium | reverse complement strand
AGAACAACAGAAGAAACGATCATCTGCGATTTTGAAAGTCCGAGAGGAATGAGCATTCCTACTGCAACATCCTTTCTCAGAAAGCCGATGACAAGTGCGCCAACTGCTTCTTTTGGTAAGCCGAATATTCCTTTGACCACAGGCGCTGCAAGGTTGCCGATGAATTGAATTATACCTGAAAAATATAGAATATTTACAACGAGAACACCAAGCATGACAAAAGGAACTGCTTCTTTTATGAACCAGAGGATCCTCATCCACACTTTCTTCAGTAAACCGGGAATATACGGGAATCTATAAGGAGGTATCTCGACAAAGATCTCCGGGCTTTCTCCTTTCATAAATGTGTTGAGTATCAGTCCAAGTATGATCCAGACAATAAATAGAGTTCCAAATACAATAAAAATTGCTCCAACACCATATTCGCCCACAAGTCCGAAGATCATAGCTATCTGTGCCATACAGGGAATAGCGATTGCCATAAGTGTTGCCGCAATAAATCGCTCTCGTTTCGTTTCGAGAATCCTTGTAGCCATAGCGCCCGGTACATTGCATCCCACACCGAGCAGCATCGGAATGATCGCGAGACCATGAATGCCGAGTTTGTGCATGAACTTATCAATAAGTATTCCCAATCTTGGCAGATAACCGGAATCTTCAACAAAACTTAACACAAAATAGAATGAGATTATATAAGGAAGAACCATTCCAAGCGGAACGAACAGACCTGTTGAGAGTAGTCCGAGAGATTCTACATACTCGATTGAACCGTTCACGAGTTTGCCAAGCAAGATGTCATGAAAGAATCCGGAACCACCGAGGAGACCCGAAATTTTCATAAGAACAGGAGTCCACAATTTATCAAAGAGCGGTTCGGCGATGTATCCGATAATAGATTCACCAATAAATCGGATAATATAAAAAGAAAAAGCGAGTATAATAATTGCGATTGGAATCCCTGCAATTGGATGGATCGATGCATCGCCTATACGCTCAAAAAATGTATGATGCCGATGTGTGAGCTTTTGTGTTTTCTCTATAATAAATCCGATTTCGTTCCAGATATTTTCTGCATCAAACTGCAAGGGGCTGACCTTTACCTGATCCAAAGAATCCACAAGGTGCTTTATTCCCTCGCCCGTGATACCGCAAGTAGTGAATATGGGAACGCCAAGTTCTTGTACCAGTTTCTCCACATTTATTGATACTCCGGTATGTTTACATTCATCCCAAAAATTAAGAACAACGATCATAGGGATTTTTCTTTGTATAAGTTGAAGGGTGAGGTGGAGATTTCGCTCTAAATTTGTCGCATCAACAATATTAAGAACAATTGCCTGCTCGTCATCTTTGATGTCATCGAGCATCTGCACTGCGACTTCTTCGGCTCGTGATGTGGGATCTAAAGTATATGTGCCGGGTACATCGATGATCTCGATCCGCTTGCCGTCATGTCTAAGATATCCTTTTGTAAAGCCAACAGTTGTTCCGGGATAATTGGATGCGATAACATTCACGCCGGTGAGACGTGAGAAAATAACGCTTTTTCCTACGTTTGGATTTCCGATCAAGAGGATTTTATTCATCGAGTATCCTTTCTACAAGAATTCTGCGTGCCATACCATGACCAATTGCTACTTGTGAGTTGCCGATCTGAACAGTCACAGGTCCTCTGAAAAGCTGTGAAGATAACTTTTTTATTACTGCATTAGGGCGTAAACCAAGGGAACTCATCCTGTTTCCGAAAACTCTTCCGCCATGGTGAGATACAATAATTGCTCTTTCGCCTTTTTTTAGTTCTATAAGTGGAATTCTATTCATTAATAACCTCTACTTTTCTTTTTCTCGGCACTCTTTACAGATGCCGCATATTCGATGATTATGCCCTGTAATTTGAAAATTATTCTTGTCAGCAATTTGTTGTTGTATCGCCTCGATCGCGTCTGAATGAAATTCAATGATCTTGCCACATTTAGTACAAATGAGATGATCATGATGATGGTCATCTGAATTTCTTTCATATAGATATGTGCCGCTTTGAAGTTGAAGTTTTGAGACGAGTGAACTTCTAACTAATAAATCAAGGGTTCGATATACCGTAGCTCGTGATATTGAATATCCCCTTTTTTTTAAATCTAAGAAAAGTTCATCTCCGGTGAAATGTTTCTGTAATGAGAAAATATATTTAGCTATAATTTCTCTTTCTTTAGACCACAAAGAATTGTGGTTCTTAAGGAAGTCTTTAAATTTTACTATTGCGTTTTCCATAAAAAAACCTTTATAAGATTGAGACACAATCACAATTAAAAAATGAGCATGTCAAGAAAAATGCAAAATAAAAAAACCCGAAGTGTAAAACATCGGGTTAATTTTAAAGTTAGTTTCTATTTTCTAAATCGAAAATCCAACACCGGCACGCACTGTTTGATATTTACCAACCGAGTAATCAACCATTACGTCAAGAAGTAATATTTTTAAACGAGCACCGGCAGTAAAACGGAAATTATTGTCACCGGTAATATTAAAATCGACTTCATCTGTTTCGCCGTCCGGCCAGGGTTCGGTGTAAGTATATTTTGCTTCAAGTGTGGTGTGTTCATACCCGATTCCGCCGTAAATTGTGATAGGAAGAATGACAAGTCCTCTGCTTGCATGGAGGTTCACAAAAGCGCTGTTAATTGTAACGTCATCTCCCAGTTTAAACTGTTGATATGTGCCTTGAATGGCAATAGGGACTATTGAGGAAAGCATTGGGATAAGCTTACTTACTTGATATTTCACGCCGCCACCAACAAAGGA
>JACNJG010000161.1:0-9290 GCA_014382685.1 Candidatus Cloacimonadota bacterium | reverse complement strand
CATCAGGAACAACTGCGAGCATAGCATTAAAAGTCAAGCCAAAACTCATTGGACTCGTTTTTGCAGTACTGAACCAACCGGAATTCAAGTCGCTTCCAAAAGCAGTGACAAACGGCTGCATATACTTTTCACCATTCTCGGTTCCAAATTGTTTTAGATCGTCAATAATATCTCCATGGATTAGAGAAATTGAACAGAACAAGAATAAAAGAAAAATTGATACTATCTTTTTCATGTGTACCTCCACAAATTTTAATTTGAACTTTTTATTTATGTGTATATTGTCAAGAAATATAGTGTTTCTATTAACAAATCAGTTTGCAGAACCTACGTTTACCAACTTTTATAACCATACCATTTCCCGGCACCAATTCATAATTTATGTCCAAAATTCTTTTTCCATTAATAGAAACAGCGCCCTGCTTGATCATTCTTCTGCCTTCGCCATTGGATTGTACAAGCCCTGCTTCATTGAGAAGTTGAACGAGCCATATCATTTCAGGTTTTACCTTATATTCAGGAATTTCGTCGGGTATTTCTTTATGAGCAAATACAGTATTGAAATGATTCTCTGCTTTCTGCGCAGCTTCTTTGTCATGATAAAGCTCGACGACCCGGCGCGCCAGTTTTTGCTTGATAAGCTTAGGATTGATTCCTTTTTCTAATTCACCTTTGATATTATTGATCTCTTCAGGCGTTGCAAAAGCAGCATAAAGGAAATAATTCTCGATCAGCTTATCGGGGATGGACATGATCTTGCCGTATTTATCTTCGGGTGAGTCAAAAATTGCGATATAATTGCCCAGACTTTTACTCATTTTCTCGACACCGTCTGTGCCGATAAGAATGGGCATAAGCACTGCAACTTGTTCGGGGATATTGAAGTAACGCTGCATATCTCTTCCTGCGAGAATGTTGAATTTCTGCTCAGTTGCGCCGAGCTCTACATCAGCTTTTATTGCTACAGAATCATACGCTTGCAAGATCGGATACATAAGCTCATGCAAACCAAAAGGAAGTGCCTCTTCATAACGCCTGCGGAAAGTGTCGTGAGCCATTATCTGTGCCATTGTGAATTTTCCAAGTATTGATATGAATTCAGAGAGTTGCATCGGTCCAAACCACTCACTTTGAAAGCGGACTTCGGTTTTATCTTTATCAAGCACATGGTAAAGCTGCTCCATATACTTTTCTGCATTGCGTTTCACGTCTTCAGCAGAAAGATGGGGTCTAGACTCGTTTTTGCCGGTGGGATCACCGATCCGGGCTGTATAGTCACCGATCACGATTACTCCAATGTGTCCAAGATCCTGAAATCTTCGCATGGTTTTGACGGGAACCATATGCCCGATATGTACGTCAGCAGCAGTCGGGTCGATGCCGTATTTTATTCTAAGGGGAATATTTGTTTCCTGTGATTTCTTTAATTTTTCAACGAGTTGTTCTTCAGGAATGATCTCTTCCACTCCCTGCTTAATGATTTCCATTTGCTTTTGTATATCCAAAATATCTCCGTTTAATGATATGGTTTCATAAGGTTTATTCTTGACAACAGATACACTCGCTTTAAGAGCTGAAACATAAATTATTGGTGCTGAAGAGGGGACTCGAACCCCTACATCCATAATGGACACTAGGTCCTGAACCTAGCGCGTCTACCACTTCCGCCACTTCAGCACGAGTGAGAAAAATCAGACTCTCACGTTTGAGCGTCAAGAAAATCACGTTACGAAAATAATGAAGAAAAGATCGATGAAGAGAGATTACGCATGAGCAGCAAAGAAATTGAGAAAATATTAGTTGATTCAGGTGCTTTCCTTGAAGGACATTTCAAGCTGACATCCGGCAAGCATAGTAAGTATTATATCGAAAAGATAAAACTCATCCAGCGACCTGAAGATGTCGTAAAGATCGGGAGAGCTTTCGCAAGGAAATGTAACCATCTTGATTTTGATGTCGTTGTAAGTCCGGCACTCGGAGCGATCGTACTAGGGTATGAGGTCGCCAAACAGATGGGTAAGAGATTTGTGTTCACTCAAAGAATAGAAAATAAGATGTCAATCCGAAGCGGGTTTGATCTGCAACCTTACGAGAAAGTGCTTATAATCGAAGATGTTACAACAACAGGTGGAAGTGTCTTTGAGGTTATCGATTGTGTAAAAGAACGGGAAGCTGATATTGTAGGAGTCGGACTTGTCGTGGATAGAAGCGGTGGCGCCATTGATTTCAGAGTGCCGGTATTCCCGTTATTGACATTAAAGATCGAGGCATATGAACCCGATGAGTGCCCTTTGTGCAAAGTAAATATTCCCATTACTAAGCCGGGTTCAAGTGATAAAAAATGATAAAAAGAAAATGTTTATTAACAGAATCTCAACATCCGTCTCAATTGCATTACACCGAGACAGGCAGAGAACACAGAGAGAATATGATAATAATATTCAATATATTAGAAATCAAAAATATAAGTGCTTATTATAAGGAAGAAAATCAAAATTAATAGAATATACAAGGAGCTTATAAAGTATGAAAATTGTTGAATGTGTTCCGAATTTCAGTGAAGGACGCGATGTAGCTATAATTAAACAGATCACTGACCGGATCGAAGAGGTGGACGGCGTTGTGCTGCTCGATGTGGATCCGGGCAAAGATACGAATAGAACTGTCGTAACCTTTGTTGGAACTCCCGAAGGTGTAGAAGAGGCGGCATTCCGTGCGATAAAAAAAGCATCGGAAATTATTGATATGCGTCAGCATTCCGGTACTCATCCGCGCATGGGCGCTACCGATGTTTGTCCATTTGTACCTGTTGCAGGCGTGACGACCGAAGACTGCATCGAGATCTCGAAGAAGCTGGGAAAACGGGTCGGCGACGAACTGAAAATACCAGTATATCTTTATGAGCATTCTGCTAGTACGCCTGAGCGTCAGAATCTTGCAAACATTCGTCAGGGAGAATTTGAGGGTCTTGCAAAGAAGCTGGAGGATCCGCACTGGAAACCCGATTTTGGTCCTGCTCAAATTCATGAAAACGCTGGTGCCCTGGTAACCGGCGCGCGTGAATTCCTAATCGCTTACAACATAGATCTGAACACAAGAGATACCCAAAAAGCAAAAGAGATCGCCCTGATGATTCGCGAAAAGGGGCGTAGAATGCGTGATGAGAATTACCAGCCCGTCAAGGATGATGAAGGAAATCTTATTATAATTCCCGGAATTTTTGATCACGTGAAAGCTATCGGCTGGTATATTCCGGAATATGGACAGGCTCAAATTTCAATAAATCTGACTAATTACAAAATCGCACCTCCTCATCTTGTGTTCGACAAAGTAAGAGAGATCGCACTCGAAAGAGGATTGGTTGTAACAGGCAGCGAGCTTGTTGGTTTGATCCCTCTTGAAGCAATGCTGAATGCTGGCAGATATTTTCTGGAGAAACAGGGTTCATCTTATTCGGTTTCTGATAAAGAACTCGTTCATACTGCTATTGTTTCTCTCGGATTGAATGATATATCAGAATTCGACCCAAACGAAAAGATCATCGAATATAAAATTGCAAAACATGACCTTCTTGTTAATCTATCAGTTAAAGACTTTGTTGATGTGCTTGCATCGGATTCACCTGCCCCCGGCGGAGGAAGTGTAGCTGCATTATGTGGAAGTTTGGCAGCAGGATTAACTGCAATGGTCGGTAATCTCACAACAGGAAAATATAAATTCAAAAACTCCAAAGAGAGAATTTCTTACAAAGAGAATGAAGCACGAATGCTCACAATGGCGTGGGAAGCGCAGCAAATGAAGAAACAGCTAATCGAAGCGATCGATAAAGACACAGAAGCATTCAATAATTACATGGCTGCAATGAAGCTTCCAAAGAAGACTGAAGAGGATAAGAAAAAAAGATCGGAAGCAATTCAAGAATCAATAAAGAATGCAACTCAAGTTCCATTACACACAATGAAGCTGTGCTGGGAAGTCATTATCCTGTCTGAAACTGCTGCAAAATATGGAAATCAAAATGCAGTGTCAGACGCAGGAGTCTCTGCGATGACAGCCCTCTCCGGTGTGAAAGGTGCGTATCTGAATGTTCGAATAAATCTTCCCGGCGTAAAAGATGAAGAATTCAAAAAGAATATTCTTGAAGAAGCAGAAAATATCCTTAAACAATCGGTAGAACTCGCTGAAAAAGTTGAGAACAGCGTTTTAGAAAAATTATAAAATGATACATGAAAAGTCCGGATGCACATGAATAAATGATTTGTGTGCATCTTGTTTATTATGAAATATATCGGAGCACATGTAAGCGCAGGTGGGGGTGTGCAGAATGCCCCACTTCATGCTCAGGAAATCGGAGCAAAATCCTTTGCATTGTTCACAAAGAATCAAAGGCAGTGGCACGCCAAACCGCTCGAAGATAAGGATATTTCAGCTTTCAAAAAAAATTGCTCACAATATGGATTTTCATCAAAGCAAATTTTGCCACATGACAGCTATCTGATAAATCTTGGGCATCCGGAAAAAGATGCCCTTGAAAAATCCCGTACAGCTTTTCTCGATGAAGTAGAAAGATGTGAATTGTTAGGACTGAATTATCTGAACTTTCATCCCGGCAGCACACTGAATAGGATCACTAGTGAAAATTGTATTGACATCATCGCAGAGTCTCTAAATTTAACAATTGAGAAAACCCGCAATCTGATTCTTGTTCTGGAAACCACGGCAGGAATGGGTTCCAGTGTGGGGTCTTCTTTCAAAGAACTTGCACAGATTATTGGAAAAGTACAAAATAAATCCAGGATCGGCGTATGCATTGATACCTGTCATATATTCGCAGCAGGATATGATATCGGTACGAAAAAGAAATATGAAGAAACTATTAAACGGTTCGAGAACAAAATTGGTATTCAGTATCTCAAAGGTATTCATCTGAACGATTCAAAGAAAGAATGCGGAAGCAGAATAGACAGGCATGCACCTATCGGCAAAGGTTTCATTGGCATTGGCGGATTCAGTTTTATTATGAATGATGAAAGATTCGATGACATGCCTCTCATTCTGGAAACGCCGGATAGAGAAAATTGGAAGAACGAAATAAAACTTCTCTATGACCTCATTGAATAGAGAAGGAGGTACAATGAATAAAAAAATCGCAGTTTTAGGAGCCGGACTTGTGGGGCATGCGATCGTGAAAGACCTAGCAAAAGACGAAAAATACGAAATAATTGTTTATGATAATGATGCAGGAAAGCTCACACAATTCAATGGAATTGGAAATATCAAAACGCATCATCTTGATCTTGAAAAGGAAAATGATTTTTCGGGATTGCTGAAGGATGTCCAACTGACAATCTCGGCAGTGCCTGGTTTTATGGGTTTTGAAACACTGCTCAAGATAATTAAGACAAGCACAGATGTCGTTGATATTGCCTTTTTCCCGGAAGATCCTTTTCAGCTTGACGGGCTTACAAAAGAGCATAATGTGACAGCAGTTATAGACTGCGGAGTAGCTCCAGGTCTATGCAATATAATACTGGGCTATCAGAATGCACAAATGGATGATATCACACGATATGAATGTTTTGTAGGTGGTTTGCCAAAAGTGCGCAGAATGCCTTTTCAGTACAAAGCGGGATTTTCCCCAATAGATGTTTTGGAAGAATACATCAGACCAGCGCGTTTTATAGAATTCGGCAAGGAGATAATCAAGCCGGCGCTTTCGGATATAGAACACATCGAGGTGCCCGGAGTTGGGACGCTGGAAGCATTCAATACAGACGGACTCCGCACTTTGCTAAAAACTGTTCATGTTCCCTTTATGAAGGAAAAAACCTTGAGATATCCCGGACATGCCCAGATCATGAAAATGCTCAGGGACAATGATTTTCTAAGTTATAAAGAAATAGATATTAACGGCAAAAAGTTCAAGCCAATTGAACTGACTTCCAAGCTCCTTTTCAAGAACTGGCAATTTGCTCAAGGCGAGGAAGATATTACTTATATGAGAGTTATCATAGATGGTAAAAAAGGCGAATCGAATTATTCGTTCACATATAATTTACTTGATTCTTATGATAAGAAAACAGAAACTTCCTCCATGGCACGAACAACCGGCTATACTTGCACTTCGGTTGCCAGACTTCTGCTTCATGGGAAAAATCTTCCCAAAGGTATATGCCCTCCGGAATATATAGGTAGAGATGAAAGTAATTACAACTTTATAATAGAAGAATTGGCAGAAAGAAATATCATTTTACATGAAGAGATAAAAAAGCTTGTTTAGGAGGTAAACATGGCAACATTTGAAGTTTTGTTATTAGTTTTCGGCATCGTACTTTTACTGTATTGTTTCTATGCTTCGACGTCAGGCGATTTACGTATAAGGCATCCAAGAAAGTGGAAAGAAAAACCAAAGGAGTTTAAAAGAGAAAAATTACCGTTTATTTACTATTTTATGATCCTGATATGTTTTATTCTCGGTATAGCTTTGATAATGATAGCACTAATATAGAATAAAAATGCAAAAGGTCACGCAAAGGCGCAGAGACGCAAAGACATAAAAAGCGCAGCGAAGACGGATGCTTTTATTAATTTTGAGAGTTGTCACTTAATTCTATAACTTTGCTATATGTTGGCAAAATAATTTCATCAATAGCTGTGAAATCTTTTGTAGAGCGGATTCACACGGTTATTATTAATAATCAACTTTTTCATTCGTGTTAATTTGTGGTTAATAATAAAAAAAAGCACAGGAACATTTGCTCTCATGCTTTTATTTATATTTTTGGGTTAAGAGATTACATGATTCCGAGGAATTGCTGAATGGCAGGTGAGAATGCAACGATCAGACCAGCGAACACAATACTTACCATACTCATTAATTTAATAAGAATATTGATCGAAGGACCGGCAGTATCTTTGAAAGGATCTCCAACTGTATCACCGACTACACATGCCTTATGCATTTCTGAGCCCTTGCCGCCATAATGTCCGATCTCAACATATTTTTTTGCATTATCCCATGCGCCGCCGGAGTTATTCATCATAACTGCAAGAGTAAAACCGGTTGTCAGTCCTCCGACGAGAAGTCCCATCACACCGGCAACACCAAGAATTAGACCCACAACAATAGGAGTGAGAATGCCGAGAAGCGCTGGAGCTACCATTTCTTTCTGAGCTCCTTTAGTTGAAATGGACACGCATTTTGCATATTCGGGTTCGGCTGTACCTTCCATAATACCGGGAATTTCCTTAAATTGTCTGCGAACCTCAGCAACCATATCACCTGCTGCACGACCAACTGCCTTAAGAGTCAATGATGCAAAGACAAAGGTTACCATGGCGCCGATAAAAATTCCGATGAGTGTTTTGGGATTCATAAGTGTAATATTATAATGTTCAACAAAATTGGCAATAGAGGCAGTACTTAGGTCAACACCTGCGATCAAAGTTTCTCCTGCGAACTTAAGACCGGTTCGAACTTCTTCAAGATAAGCTGCGAGAAGCGCCATTGCAGTTAGCGCAGCAGAACCGATTGCAAAACCTTTTCCTGTTGCAGCTGTTGTATTTCCAACAGAGTCGAGGGCATCGGTGCGTTCCCGAACTTCTTTAGGAAGTTTGGACATTTCAGCATTGCCGCCGGCATTATCTGCAATAGGACCAAAGGCATCCATCGCAAGGGTAACACCAAGCGTAGAAAGCATTCCCACTGCACCAAAACCGATACCGTACAGTCCCATTTCCGGGATACTAAAGCCCTTACTGACAGCAAAGGCAGAAATTATAGCGATGGCAATAATGATAACAGGAGCACCCGTAGATCTCATTCCAACTGCAAGTCCATCTATGATAACAGTTGCAGGTCCGTATTCTGCTTGTTCTGCGATTCCCTTCGTTGGTTTAAAACTGTATGAGGTAGAACGTTCCGTGAACACACCAATCAAAATACCGGCAAGCAATCCAATGATCGATGCAAAAAAGACGCCTAATGAATATTCCGGTGGAAGCATCCATTTTGTGACAAAGAATGCAACAATAGCAATAAGTATCGAACTGCCGTACACACCTTTATTCAGTGCGAACATTAGATCTTTTGTGGTGGCGTCCTCCTTTGTGGAAACCAAATAAATACCAAGTATCGAGAGGAATGCACCGATACCGGCAAGAATCATCGGGGCAGTTACAAAGCGGATAGCAAGATCCTGCAATGCAGGTATTTTTATAGAGATCTGCGTGAATGCAGCCATACCGAGTGCAGCGGTTGCCAGGATTGAGCCCGCATAGGATTCATAAAGATCAGCGCCCATTCCTGCAACATCACCTACGTTATCACCAACGTTATCTGCGATGGTTGCAGGATTCCTTGGATCGTCTTCCGGAATGCCAGCTTCTACCTTTCCAACAAGGTCAGCGCCCACGTCAGCAGCTTTGGTGTAAATACCTCCGCCAAGACGTGCAAAAAGTGCCTGTGTTGATGCACCCATTCCAAAGCTCAGCATCACAACCGTTATTGTATGAAGATCCATCTTGAAGGCGTTCAGTACAAAGAACCAGGCGGAGATATCGATCAGTGCAAGTCCGACAACCACAAGTCCCATCACACCGCCGGCACGGAACGCAATGGTCAGCCCTTTATTAAGACTCTGCCGGGCGCCCTGAGCGGTTCGATTTGAAGCGAGTGTGGCTGTGTTCATGCCGATCCAGCCAGCAAGTCCGCTGAAGAAACCACCGGTTAAAAATGCCCATGGAATAAGCGGGTGGAGCACTTTCAGTACCCAAGCCATAATGTTAAAAACTATAAAAGCAGCGATAAAAAATATTCCAACTCCTTTATACTGCTGTTTAAGATAAGCGAATGCTCCTTCGCGTACATACTTGGCGATCTTCTGCATCTGCTCATTGCCGGGCTCTTCTTTCTTTACGCTTCTATAAAGAATAAAGGCAAAGATCAGAGCTACGATCGCACCAGCAGGAGCAACGATCCATAATAAAGGGATATTCATCAAGAATCCTCCAGAAATTAATGTAAATATGACGACAAATTTTTAACCCTCTCTGCTTTGTCAAGGATAGGGGAGACGATAAATAATTGTGGTGATGAAAAGAGGATTTCCGTAACGCAAGATTCCGATCTTGCGTAAAAGATACTCAACAACAGTTTCCATTTCACTTCAGTCTTCACTTCGTTACGCCCAGACAGGACGCCTCGACAGGTCGGAATGTTGAGCTACTTGTAAAACAAGATTCCAATCTTGTTAAAATAACCACTATGTTGAAATAAATTACTTCATTCC
>JACNJG010000082.1 GCA_014382685.1 Candidatus Cloacimonadota bacterium | reverse complement strand
CCATGTGGCATTATAATTTGCACCTGCATTCCAGAAAAGGAATCCCGCATTCAGTCCTGCATCTTTGACTGCCTGCATCTGCGCAGAAACAGTAAAGGGATCAACTGAATCATGATACAGTGAAAAAGATTCAAGATAGGGAATGATCTTGCTATCGTCCTCAATTTCCTCCTTGAGTACACTGCACATTCGATAAATGAAATAATAGGGCTCTTTTCCCGGATTTGCCTTCCCCCAAAATTCTCCATAAAAATGCGAGGGATAGATCATTGGATGAATTCTATCTAAATATGGCATTATCATTCTAATATCCTGTCCCGTATTCTGCACATCTTCAGGATGCTGGAGAGCTACTATTCCAAAAATATCAGCTGAAAGTTTTATTCCTTCCTGCTGGGTGATCGCATAAACTTTTGAAATAAAATCGGTGATAACATCCTGTTTTGTAAGCGAATCCGGAATGCCGTAATCCGCATCAAGCAGATGTCCCTCTGTCGGGAAGCGGACATAATCAAGTTGTATTTCATCCACACCGAGTGAAATTATCTCTTTGATAATATCAATTTTGTATTGCTGAACTTCATGATTTTTCGGATTCAGCCAGTGCTCTGAATATTTTTTTTCTGCATCAAGCGTATCTGTTGAATCAGGAACAATAACAGGTCTCCACTCCGGATAGTTGTGCGCCAGAGTTGTATCTTTGAACATCGTTACTCGCGCTATAAGTTCAATATCGTGTCGATGAAGCAAATTCACAAGCTTGTAGGGATGGCTGATAATTGGCACAATAAGATCATTTTCACGTGCAATTTTATTTTCCGATGCATAAAAGAGCGTACCCCTCACATTTGAAAAATCCACAACCAAGGCATTGCATCCGAGTGAATCATATCTGCTAATGATCCGCTGAATATTGTTTTCAGTCAGGGAATAGGTGTTCAGATAAATTCCGCACAGAGAATCATGATGAATTATTTCGTTGCTGATGAGTTTTGAACTTGCAGTCGGGATCATCAAAACTTGATCAATATGAATTATATTTGAATCAGAAATATCATTTACTTGCTTTATCTGCTCGACAAATTCACCAAGAAATAGAGTGGGGGATTTATCCAAATATTGTCTCGCTATTTTGTACAGATTTTCACCTGAGCGGACTGTGTGTTCAATGTACGACGAATCTTCTCTTTCTGCAAACAAGGTATTACATAATAGCATCGAGAGAAAAAGTAATAAGCTCATGAATATCGGTTTTTGTTTCTTCAAATTTTTCACCTGCATAAAAAAATAGCTATATTCACATATAGCTATTCAAAATTTCTGCGTCAAAGAAATCAATTAATGAAATCCTACTTCACTAATCTGGATACGTGCAATTGCCCTTTTCAATGCTGCTTCTGCACGGCGAAGATCGGTATCTTCACGTTTCTCCTGCAGCCGTTTTTCTGCTCGTTCCTTTGCTCGCACAGCTCTGTTTTGATCAATATCATCAGGTCGCTCGATAATCTCTGTAAATATCCTTACCTTATCGACATCAACCATCACAAATCCATTCATTAATGAATAAATATCCGGTTTTTCATTTTTATATATCTTTAAAATGCCCGGTCTTACCGATGAGATAAATGGAGTGTGCCCGATCAGCACGCCGAAATCACCATCTTTCCCGGGAGCGACAAGCTCGTTTACATCATCTTCAAGGAAAATGCCCTTAGGCGTGACTATCTTCAGATGGAGCAATTGCGAATTGTTAGCCATTATTTTTTTGATTTCTTCCTTTTCTTGGTCTTTACTTTTTCCGGCTCAGGTTTTTCTTTTTTGGATTCTTCCTTTTCCGTAAGTTCTTCTTCAACGATGTCTTCTGTTTTGTGAGACTTCATTTTTTTGAAACGCTCTTCAACTTCATTTATTGTGCCAGCCATGAGAAATGCACGCTCCGGAATATGATCACATTCGCCTGCAAGTATCTTTTTGAAACCTGCAATCGTATCTTCCAGTTTTACATACTTCCCTTTGTAGTTCGTGAATTCTTCTGCAACAAAGAATGGTTGGGAAAGGAATCTCTGAATTCTACGAGCGCGATTTACCGTCTGCTTGTCTTCTTCAGAAAGCTCTTCCATACCAAGAATAGCAATAATATCTTGAAGCTCTCTGTACTTTTGGAGTACTTGCTGAACTTCTCTTGCAACAGAATAGTGTTCCGTTCCCACAACACGAGGGTCAAGAATACGGGAGTTTGAGTCAAGGGGATCAACAGCAGGATAGATGCCAAGTTCCACTATCTTTCGCGAAAGCACTGTTGTTGCGTCGAGGTGGGCAAATGCTGTTGCAGGAGCAGGGTCGGTCAGGTCGTCTGCAGGCACATAAATTGCTTGAACTGAAGTGATAGAACCATCTTTTGTCGAGGTAATTCTCTCTTGCAATTCACCCATTTCCGTCGCCAGTGTGGGCTGATAACCCACCGCTGAAGGCATTCTACCAAGGAGGGCTGAAACTTCAGAACCAGCTTGAGTAAATCTGAAAATATTATCGATGAATAAAAGTACATCTTGATGAGCTTCATCACGGAAATATTCTGCAATTGCCAATCCTGCAAGTCCAACCCGAAGTCGGGCTCCCGGAGGTTCATTCATCTGACCGAAGACCATTGCGGTTTTATTTATAACGCCGGATTCCTTCATTTCGAGCCAGAGATCGTTTCCTTCTCGTGTTCGCTCTCCTACACCTGAAAACACAGAATATCCACCATGCTCAGTCGCAATGTTTCGTATCAATTCCATAATGATAATTGTCTTACCTACGCCAGCTCCGCCAAAAAGCCCTGTTTTCCCACCTTTTGAATAGGGACAGAGCAAGTCGATGACCTTGATGCCTGTTTCCAGAATTTCATCTTTTATATCGAGCTGTGTATATGCAGGCGTTTCTCTATGGATAGGATAACGTTTCTTTGTTTTTATTTCACCGATATTATCTATTGGCTCGCCAATAACATTTATAAGCCGCCCAAGAATTGCTTCTCCAACAGGAACGGAGATCGGTTTACCTGTATTTATGACGTCATCACCTCGCTGAAGTCCATCGGTGGAGTCCATTGCAATTGCACGAACTCTGTTTTCTCCGAGATGTTGCTGCACTTCGAGTACAAGAACACTTTCGCCCTCTCTCTTCACGTGAAGCGCTGTATAAATTTCAGGTAGATTTTCTTCTGAAAATTCTACATCAACTACCGGACCAATGATTTGAACTATCTTGCCTTTTTTCAAAACTCCTCCTGTGCCTGTTTTACTGTAATCCTTCTGCACCGGAACATACCTCTATAATTTCTGTAGTTATTTTACTTTGACGCAAATGGTGATATTCCAGCGTCAAATCGTTTATCATTTCATCTGCATTGTCTGTAGCCGCATCCATTGCAACCATTCGTGCACCCTGCTCTGCTGAGGAAGATTCCAAAAGAACACGCCAGATCTGAACATCAAGATGTTCCTTAATGAGCTCGTCCAACACTTCTTCCGGAGAGGGCTCAAATAGATAAGCAGCCAATCTTTCGTCTTTATCTTCTTTCAATCCAATAATAGGAAGAAGCTGTTTTAGCACGATATTTTGCTGAATTGCAGATTTGAATTCATTATATACAATGAGCACTTTATCATATTTTCTTGAAACGAACTTATCCGTCACAAGGTGCATGATATCTATGCTGTGCTCGAATTTCAGTTTATTGAAAAGCTCAACATAATAAGCTTCAATTTTCATGTTTAATCTTCTAAAATAATCAAACCCCTTTTTGCCCACACATATCAGATCGATATTCTTATCTTTATGATGTTGAAGGTAGTCTTCTGCTCTCTTTATGATATTCATATTGAATGCGCCGCAGAGTCCTTTATCGGCTGTAACAACGATCAGTCCAACATTTTTTACTTCATCATCATCTATCTCATGAAGAAGCGGGTGGAGCTGTCTTCGGTTTCGTGAAGCAAGGGAATTCAAAAAAAGATTCAATTCATCAGAATAGGGACGGGCTCTCAAAATTAGCTGCTGTGCCTTTCGCAATTTTGCTGCAGAAACCATTTTCATGGCACTCGTAACCTGACGCGTGCTGATGACCGATCCTATTCTTTCTTTAAGCTCTTTGAGACTCGCCATTACTTATTTTCAACTCCCGCTGAAAGAACCTCATCTTCTTCAATTATTTCTTCGACAATAACCTGGTGTTCGAAAATATTTTTTACTTTCTTTGATAATTCGTGAAGCTGTTTTTCGATTTCTTCTGTCACACCTTTGGGCTTGACCAGTTCTTTCTGAAGCTTCTGATATTCTTTATCCATCATTTCAAAAAGCTCTGTTTGTACATCCGGGATAATATCAACCGGAAGATCATCAAGGTATCCTTCATAGCCCATGAAAATAATAGCGATCTGCTTGGCAACAGGAATTGGTTTGTACTGTCCCTGTTTCAGGATCTCAACATATCGATATCCACGATTGAGTTGATCTTGGGTATCTTTATCAAGTTCTGCTCCAAATTTTGCGAAAGCTTCCAGTTCTCTAAATTGTGCAAGTTCGATACGAAGTCTTCCTGCGACCTGCCGCATAGCTTTTACCTGTGCTTTCCCTCCCACTCGTGAAACCGATAGTCCTGCATTGATAGCCGGGCGCACACCAGAGTAGAACAGTTTTGATTCAAGATATATCTGACCATCTGTAATTGATATCACATTTGTAGGAATATATGCAGAAATATCGCTAGCTTGGGTTTCAATTATTGGCAACGCTGTGAGTGAACCACCTGTTTCCGGCAGCTTATAAAGTTTATATTTATCTTTTCCTAATTCTTTGAGATCCTTCTTGCACTCTTCATCACTGGACTTAATATGCAGCCGATATTCCTTCTTGTTCACGCCCTCTTTTGCACTCTCTTTATCTTTGGGTATGATGATATATATTTCTTCAAGTTTAGATGCTCTCTCCAAAAGCCGTGAATGTAGATAGAATACATCTCCCGGATATGCTTCACGTCCGGGAGGTCTGCGAAGCAGGAGTGAAATCTGGCGATAGGCAACTGCATGTTTGGAAAGGTCGTCATAAATGACAAGTACATGTTTTCCTCTATCTCGGAAATATTCGCCCATAGTCACACCGGAGTAAGGAGCGATATACTGAATCGCAGCCGGCTCCGAAGCAGTTGCAGAAACAATTATTGTATAGTCCAGCGCACCGTGCTCTTTCAATGCTTCAACGACCTGCGCAACCGATGTTTTTTTCTGCCCAATTGCCACATAGATACAATAGACCTCGGTATCTTTTTGATTTATTATCGTATCGACTGCAAGGGCTGTTTTTCCTGTTTGGCGGTCACCGATAATAAGCTCACGTTGTCCGCGACCAATTGGTATCATGGAATCGATCGCTTTCAACCCGGACTGTAGCGGCTCTTTCACCGGTTGACGGGCAACCACACCGAGTGCTTTTCTTTCGACAGGCATACTCAGCTTGGTTTTGATCGGCTCTTTTCCGTCAAGAGCTATTCCAAGTGGATTTACAATTCTTCCGAGTAACTCTTCGCCAACCGGAACTTGCACGATCTTTTTTGTGCGTTTGACAATATCACCCTCTTTGATCTTCTCGCTCTCTCCAAGAATAATACAGCCGACATTATCCTCTTCCAGGTTCAGTGCCATACCGTATATTTCATCATTGAAAAGAACCAGTTCGGATGCCATGATATTCTGCAAGCCATACACGCGTGCAATGCCGTCTCCAACTTCGATAACTCTGCCGACTTCGTCTATATCAACTTTATAGTTATACTTTTCAATCTTTTCTTTGATAATTCTACTGATTTCATCAGGTTGTATTTTCATAATACTCCTAAAATGATCTGCTTCATATATTAAAACTTCCTTCTCAGGGTTTCCAGATTATTTCTGATCGATGCATTGATCGCCAGTTCATCATTGTATGCAAAAAAGCCACCTCTGATGTGCGGATCGATCTTATGCTGAAAGAGGACTTTCCCGTTAACATACTTTGAAATAAAATTTTTAATTTTTCCGAGAGTTTTTTCATCAACTTCATGTGCAGTTACAAGTTCAAAATCGAAGATTCCGAGCTTATGATGTATCTTTCTTATTATTTCCTTAAGAATGTCTGATATAAAGAAAATTCTTTCCTTCTCGACAAGTACATTCAAGAAATTATGTATAATCTCGGTTGCTTTGAGTTCTTTTGCAAGAAGCGCAACAATTTCTTTTTTATGCTCATTCTCGACAATTGGAGAAACAAGAAATTCTTCGATCTCGGGTTCATCGCTTAGAATCGTTTGCAGGGCAATGATCTCATTTTCAAGATGTGGCAGATCATCCTTCTGAATAAGCTCAAGAAGTGCTGATGAGTAGCGTCTTGCAATGATATTCTTAATCAACAGACGACTCCTTTTTGCGGCTCTCTTCTTTTATCATTTCGTTAATGAGATCAATGTCTTCATCTCCAGTAAGCTTCTTGCCTATCATCTTATCGGTCAGCTCGATGACGAAGTCTCCGATCTGCGTTTGAATGCTTTCTTTTGCTTTATTCACTTCAACATCTATCACTTCCTGTGCTTCCTGAATTATCACATCTCGTTGCTCCGCTGCATCCCGCAGAATTTGTTCACCCTGAATTTTTGCATTTTTTTTCGATTCGTCACGGATATCTCTGGCTTCTTCTTTTGCTTTTATGAGTAATTTTTTTTGCTCTTCAAGAATCTTTTCAGACTTGTCTTTATGCTCTTTTGCGCTCTTTAGGTCGTCTCGTATCTGAGATTCTCTCTTGTTTATATAATCCATAAGCGGTTTATATAAGAGCTTTTTCATGATAATCAGCAAAATAATGAAATTCACGATTACCAGAATAAGCGTATAATCAATACTAACCATACTTAAGACTCCTTCCCGATATTTCGGGAGTGCTTGTGCTTACACTGCGAAAATAAGTAACAGGGAAATGACCAGTGAATAAATACCTGTTGATTCTGACACTGCCTGACCTACAAGCATTGTTCTTGTGATAAGTCCTGCATTTTCTGGAGAACGTGCGATGCCTTCACATGCCTTTCCGGCAGTAAATCCTTCTCCTAAACCAGGTCCCAGAGCTCCCATACCCATACAAAGTCCTGCTCCTAAAAGAGCAGCTGCTCTAACTATTTCTGACATTTTTACTCCTATTTAAATATCATTATGCTACAAAAATTAATAAAAATGCTACAACTAATGAATATATTGATGTTGATTCTGCAACTGCAGCACCAACGAACATTGTTCTTACAAGTACTGACGACTGCTTTGGAAATCTGCTGATGCCGTCAACAGCTTTTCCTGCCACAATACCTATTCCAAATCCCGGTCCGAACGTTCCAAATCCCATTGCAAATGCAGCGCCGATGAAGGCAAATGATTTTACAATACTGTTTCCGTCCGGCGTGGAATAAAGAAGAAGCATCGCAATAACCAAAGCAAAGATAGCTGAAGTTTCTGAAAGTGCCTGCCCGATAAGCATATTTGCAGTCAGCACCTTAGACTCGCGTGGCTGTCTGCCGATACCCTGGCACGCTTGCCCTCCCGCATACCCGATACCAAGACCGGTTCCCAAACTTCCTGCTCCCATCACAAGACCTGCGCCGAATAAAGAAGCAATTCTCTGCCAACCCGCATCAGTAACTATAGAGCCGCCAAAAAGCAGAAGCATGGCGATCACTAGCGCAAATATAGCTCCCGTTTCTGTAATTGCCTGTGCAATCAGCATTGTTCGGAGAAGTATATCATTTGATTTTGGCTGCTTCATCATTGCTATGTTCGCATTACCTGCTATATAACCTTCACCAATGCCTGCTCCTATAGACGATATTCCTACTGCAAGTCCTGCACCAATATAAGCAGCAACATGAACTAAGCTAAAAGTATCGAACATATTCGCTATTTAATTGCTACTGCTGTATATGACAGTACAAGCATAGTGAAAACAAATGCCTGCACTGTTCCGATGAACAAACCAAAAAACAAATTAAGGCCAACCGGAATTAGAATGAATCTTGTAAGATTTGAAATTACAAGAACGATGATCGCCCCACCCAGAATATTTCCAAAGAGACGAAATGAAAGAGAAATCCCCTTTGCCAGTTCTCCGACAACATTTATGGGCAGCATAAAAGCAATAGGTTCTGCGTATTCCTTTAGATACAGCTTGATGCCTTTTTCTTTCATTGCCGAGTAATGAACGAACATAAGCGCCATAATCCCAAGACCAAGGGGAACATTCAAATTTCTGGTTGGTTCGAGATTTCCCGGAATGGGGATCAAACCTATTATATTACACAGCCAGATAAAAACGAAAATCGTGAAAATATATGGAGTAAAATATTTCTTTTTCTCGCCTACAGTTTCGATCACAAGACTGAAAAAGAAAGAGTATATCATCTCTGCAACGATCTGCAATTTCCCTGGTATCAGGTGCATTTTCCGTTTGACGAGCAATGCAAATAATATCAGAAAAAGATCAACGAAAAGAATAACGCGCAGGACACTCCAGTTTATGATAAATTTACCGAAAAGTTTTATCATATGATATTGCTGAAATTCGTGATTTATCTGGTCTTGAATTGATTTTTTGCTTTCAATATTTCGAATTACGAATTTACCTTCATCAAACCCGACCTGAAGCTCATGATTAAGTCCAATGGATAGAATTCCCTCAATAATGATTATTGCGAGAATGATAAGCAGTGCTTTTTGGGACTTTTTTTTCATATAACAACTTTTAGATTATTCAGATTCATTATTATTTTTTCCGGCAATAATACCATCAATGAGTACGATAGCCGGTGCGATCAGCAAACCCGCAAGAAGAGTAAAAATATTTACTTCCAACAATTTCACAAAAACTACCACAAATACAACCAATATCAAATAGCGGATATAGAAATTTTTGAAAACGCTTAATTTCGCACCCGAGGGACTTAGTCCTACTCGATTTTCTGCACCCTTTGCCTGAAAATAAAAATTTAAACTTGAAAGAATTGAACCCAGAAAATAGCCCAACCAAAGTTTCAAGTTTTGTGTGATAAGCAAAAGAGCCGGAATCTGTGTCAAGAAAATTGCCACCAGAATATGATATACATATTTTCGAAAACTACTTGTCTGAATTTTCATTCTTTTTTATAAGTTGATAGCAGGAAATTGCGCCCGAAACTACCCCACAAAAGATACCTATGATTATTGGAATTCCCTTCAAATGCCACTTTTTATCTACAAATAAGCCGATAAAGAAAAAGATAAGAATGTTTATTACCATTGTGAGACCGAGCTGTGCTACAAGCCCGAGCCCCTCAAAAACCTCTTTATAATACCTCTTGTTCTTCAATGGCATAGAGTTTATTTTTCTTTAGCTTTTTTGGTGCTTTTTGCAGTTTCGACCTGTTTGATACTGCAATTTCCACTAATCTGTGTACCCGATTCCATAGAAAGTATCTTGGCAATAATGTCTCCATTAATGAGCGCTGAACTTTTTAGTTCTAATTTTTTTTCTATTGTGATATTCCCCTCAACCTTCCCGGAAATGATCGCTTCATCTGATTGAATGTCTGCTTTTATATTTGCCTTTTCTCCGATAAGTAAAAAGCCATCACAAATTATCTTTCCTTCTACTTGACCATCAATACGAACGCCCCCCTCAGAATGAATTTCTCCATTGAACTTCGTATGTTCTCCAATAATAGTATCCAGGTTATTCTCATTGTTTTTCACCAAAAACCTCCATATCATTTTATTTTTGATTCCGGATCTATATTTTTATTATGATATAAAATTTCGAAGTGCAGATGCGGGGCTGAACTTATGCCTGTGTTTCCTACCTCTGCTATCTGCTCCCCCTTGCGCACAAAGCTTCCCACCTTCACGTTTATGTGTGAATTATGGCCATATCTTGTTTTAAAACCATTCAGGTGATCCAACACCAATATTTTCCCATAAATGTCATCATCAAATTCAACTGATTCGACCACCCCTGATGCCGCAGCATAAACCGGTTCACCAACTTTACCTGCAAGGTCAATACCGTAGTGATTTTTCTTTGGCAGATATGGTTTCGTCAGTATGAAATCTGCAAGCGGGCAGAAATTGGGGATATATTGCTGATAATTGACAAAATTTCTCATTGCATACTCAAGCTCTTTCTCGTGCAAATCAATATTATCCAAATCTTTTGAGGGAGTTACCGGTTTTTTTGTTGTTGTGGGCATTGATGCAATAACGTCTTCGAGCTGTTTGACTTTGAGATCCAAGCCCTGTTTTTCCTGTTTCAGAATATCATTTTTAGAAGATAGGTCGTTTATAAGATATAGCGATACGCCGATATACGCTGCAACAACAATGATAATAACTACTGAAAGAAAAACTACTACTCTTCTATGTTTCATTTTGTTTGAAGTATCATATTGAGGATTTTTTCAAATTCATCCTCAGAATGGTAATAAATCTCAAATTTGCCTTTTTTATAGCCCTTTATTTTCACTCTTGTTCCAAACCTCTTCTCAAGATCGTGTTCAATAGCAACTAAATGAATATCCCTTCTTGCCGGTTTTTTCTCTTTCATCAGATTCTCAAACCGCTTTGATAGTTCTTCTGCATTGTGTACGGAAATTTCGTGTTTCGCAATATATTTTGCAAAATCTATTTGCAGATATTTGTCAACCTGTAGAATTGCACGAGCATGTCCGGCAGATAGAGTATCGTTTTTGACCATTTCAATAATGGGATCAGGCAATTTCAAAATTCTCAATGCATTGGTTATTGCGACTCGGCTTTTTCCCACAATATCTGCAATCTTTTCATGAGTATATTTGAACTCATCCACAAACCTTTGATACGCCATTGCTTCATCAACAGCGTTGAGATTCTCTCTTTGTATATTCTCCACAAGTGCCAGTATGAGCATTTCCTGATCTTTTGCTGTGCGAACTATTGCAGGCACCTTTGCAAATCCGGCTATCTGAGCAGCAGTTAATCGACGCTGACCGGCTATGAGTTCATATTTATCTCTTCCTGCTTTTCGCACAATTATCGGCTGAATTATGCCATTTTCGTTGATGGAATCTGCAAGCTCTTGCAGCTGTTTTTTATTGATGGATTTTCTCGGCTGAAAGGGATTGAAAGAGATATTTTCAATTGCTATCAACTTTACGCCTGTTTTATCATCTTCATCAATTTGAACAAGTGCTTCCAAACCTTTTCCAAGTTTGCTCATGCGACTTCCTTTCCATCTTTTTTTAATACTTCCAGCGCAAGACGTAGATAATTTTGTGCTCCGCGCGAGCTTATATCATAAGTCAAGATCGGCTTGCCGTAACTCGGTGCTTCACTTAGCTTCACATTTCGGTCAATTATTGTATCAAAAACTATGTTCTTAAAATACCTTCGAACTTCCTTTGCAACTTGCTCAGCTAAGATTGTTCTTCTATCATACATGGTAATAACAATTCCAAAAATGGATAGATCGGGATTTAGTTTTCTCTTGATAAGCTGAATTGTTTTGAGTAGCTGGGCTATACCTTCGAGTGCATAATATTCAGATTGGATCGGAATAAGCAGATCGTTGCTCGCAACCATTGCATTCACAGTGAGAATATTAAGTGAAGGTGGACAATCTATAATAATATAATCAAATTTCCCATCAATATTTGAAAGCACTTTTTTCAGGCGCTGTTCTTTATCCTCAAAAGTAAGAAGTTCCACTTCACAGCCAATAAGATCTATCGAAGAAGGAATTATTCGCAGGTTTGCTATGCTTGTTTCAAGTATTGAATCATAAACATTTGAATCTCCAAGCAAAAGATCGTATATCTGCCCATCGACGGAATGTTTATCTATTCCAATTCCGCTTGTGCAGTTTGCCTGTGGATCGAGGTCGATTAGCAGCACTTTTTGCCCGTATGACGCAAGAGAAGCAGCGAGATTAATAGCTGTTGTGGTCTTGCCTACGCCGCCTTTTTGATTCGTGATAGCGAGTGCTTTAGCCATGTTTCTTTACTATTATTAAAGCTCTTTTGCCGAGCCCTGAATACTCTTTTCTGATTATTTCTGTTGCCTCACAATCATTGTACCGGTTAATCTTGTCAACTTCATCATTATTAACTGTTGATTTATATAATATGAGTTTCCCCGAAGGTTTTAGAAGCTCAAATGCCTTCGCGAAATATTCGTCGTTCATTTTCACTGCACGAACAACAATGTGATCAAAACTGCTTTCAAGATCATTATCCAATTCTTCAAATCGCGAGTTGATTATAGTCATTTTTTGCAGTTTAAGCTCTTGTTTTATCAATCTAAGAAATAATACTTTTTTTCTGATCGATTCCACGCAGTAAAGTTCCATTGAAGGATAAAATATTTTGAGAGGGATACCCGGGAAACCACCACCGCTTCCAAAATCCAGAACT